>NZ_BAAALD010000123.1:0-19064 GCF_039528095.1 Kitasatospora arboriphila | reverse complement strand
CCGGGCGCCCCGCCCCCGTCGCCGGCTTCCTGCGCCTCGACGACCCCGCCGAGCAGCCCCGCCGCTGGTCGGCCGAGTTCGACGGCCCGGGGCTGCGGCTGCCCGCCCCCGGCGCCCTGCTGTCCGCCGAGGCGATCGCCGCCGCCCTGCGGCCGGGCTTCCGCTGCGCCCTGCCGCCCGGCTTCGACACCGTGCTGCTCCGCCGGATCGCCCGGACGGTCGCCCGGCACCCCAACGCGGCCAACGACTGGGCCTGGCGGCTGCTGCTCGGCCGCGAACGCCCCGACGCCACCGCCCTTCCGGCCGGCGGCGGCCGGGTGCGGCTGGTGCTCGGCGAGGTCGTCGAACACCTGGAGCGCTCCACGGCCGGCCGCTACGACGCGGTGACGCTCTCCAACGTGGTCGACGGACCGGGGCCGGACTTCGCCCGCCGGCTGCGCGCCGCCGTCGAGCACGCGGTGCGGCCCGGCGGGGTCGCGGTGGTCCGCAGCCTCCGCGAACCCGGCCCGGCCGGGCCCGGGCTCGCCGCCGAGGACCGTTCGGTGATCTGGGGCGTGGTGCGGGCCGTCCGCACCGGGACGGACGGAGCCGACCCGCGATGAAGCACCTGCTGCAACGCCACCCCGTCCCCATGCGGACCCGCTTCGCGCACTCGCTGGTCCTCACCTACGCCCTGCCGCCGGACGTCCTGCAGCCCCTGTTGCCGCCCGGCCTCGCCCTCGACACCTACACCGACCCGGGCGGCACCGAGCACGGCTTCGTGGCCGCCGCCCTGGTGGACACCCGGGACCTGCGGCCCGCCTTCCTGCCGGCCGGCCTCGGCGCCGACCGGATCCTCACCGGGTACCGCATCTTCACCCGCTTCCCGACCCCCACCGGGCGGACCATGCGCGGCCTGAAGATCCTCCGCAGCGACACCGACAGCCGGGTCATGGTGCTCGGCGGCAACCTGCTCTCCCGCTACCGCTACCGGCTCGCCCGGATCGGCAGCCGGGTCGTCGACGACACCCTGGAGTTCCGGATCGTCAGCCGCGACGGCCGGGCCGACCTGCACGTGCGGGCCGACCTCGGCGGCGCCCCCGCGGACCTGCCGGCCGGCAGCCCGTTCGCCTCCGCCAAGGACGCCCGCCGGTTCGCCGGGCCGCTGCCCTACACCTTCGAGCACGAGCCGGAGACCGGCTCGATGATCGTGGTCAAGGCCACCCGGACCCGCTGGGAGCCGACCCCGGTCGCCGTCGAACTGCCGACCCCGCCGACCTTCTTCCGGCACGGCCCCTTCGCCGGGACGACCCCCGTCCTCGCCAACGCCTTCCACGTCGCCGACCTCGAGTACGGCTGGGAGGCCGGCCGGCGCCGCGCCGAGAACGGGGCCGAGCGGTGAACCGGATCACGGCAGGCGAGCAGCAGGAACAGCGCGGGTTCTCCGGGCTGCGGGAGGTGGTCTACTACAACTGGCCGATGTACGTGGCGGGTTGCCTCGCCGCGGGGGCCGGGCTCGCGGTCTCCCACCGTCTGCCCGGGCCGGCCGCGCGGATCGCCCGGCTCGGTGCGGCGGCCGCCGCGGGACTGCTGGCGACCAGCACCGCCGCCACCTGGTGGGTCTACGACCGCTCAAAGCTGCAGACCTTCGACTGGCTGGACGAGCTGCTGCCGGCCGGACCGGGCGAGCACCTGGTGGTCTCCGCCGGCCTCGACGAGACCAGCCGGCCCCTGGCCGCCCGCCGGCCGGACCACCCCCAGCGGGTGGTGGACCTCTACGACCGGGCGACGATGACCGAGGGCTCGATCCGGCGGGCCCGCCGCCGGGTGCCGCCCGTGCCGGGCACCCTCGCCGGACGGCCCGACCGGCTGCCCGCCGCGACGGACTCGGCGGACACCGTCCTCGTCGTCTTCGCCGCCCACGAGCTGCGCCGCGCCGAGGACCGGCGGGCGCTGTTCGCCGAGTTCGCCCGGGTGCTGCGCCCCGGCGGCCGCCTCGTCCTGGTCGAGCACCTGCGGGACGCCGCCAACACCGCCGTCTACGGCCCCGGCGCCCGGCACTTCTTCTCGCGGCGGACCTGGCTCGGCGCCGCCGCGGACGCGGGCCTGCACCCGGTCGCCGAACGGCGGATCGCCGGACTGGTGACCGCCTTCGCCTTCACGCAGACCGACGCCCCGGACCGGAAGGACGGCACACCGTGACCCACCTGCTCACCCTGGAGGGCCAACTGCGGCTGGTGGGTGCCGCCCTGATCGCCATGGGCGCGCTGCACGCCGTCCTGCCGCGGTTCATCGGCTGGCCCTCCGACCTGGCCGGCACCACGCTGCTGACCCGTCAGGTCTCCTACGTGCACATGTTCTTCATCGCCCTGACCTGCGTCCTGCTCGGCCTGCTGCCGCTGCTGCTCGCCCCCGACCTGCTCGCGGGCGGTCGGCTCGGCACCGCGCTGCTCACCGCGCAGACCCTCTTCTGGGGCATCCGCTGGCTCTTCGAGTTCGCGGTGTTCTCCCCGGCGCTCTGGCGCGGGGACCGGCTGCGCACCGCCGCGCACGTGGCGCTGTCGGTGCTGTGGACCTGGGTGACGGCGGTGTTCGCCTGCGCGCTGGTGGCGGTGCTCCGCGGTTGAGGCGCCGGTGAGGTGCGCGCGGTCGGGGTGCGGGCGGGATGCGGTCCGGGTGTGGTCAGAAGACGTGACCGGTCGCGTAGGCGTGCACCGGGTCCGGTCCGCCCTCCGTCCCGGTGCCCGTGCGGTCGGTGACCGAGACGACCCCGTCGACGGAGCGGCACAGCCGCACCACGAGCGGCGCGAGTCCCGGGGTCTCGATGGTGCCGCTGAGCACCACCCGGCCCTGCACCACCTCCACGCCGACCAGGGCCGGGCTCACTCCGTCGACCTTGCCCAGCACCTCCTCGACGATCTCCCGGTGGATCAGCCGGTCCTCGCGGAGGAACACCCGCAGCAGGTCGCCCCGGCTGACCAGGCCGGCCAGCCGGCCGTCCGCGTCGACCACCGGCAGCCGCTTCACCCCGTGCGCGGTCATCAGCCGGGCGGCCGCCACCACGCTCGCGCCGGGCGTGGTGCACAGCACCGAGCCGGTCATCAGCTCCGCCGCGGTCACCGCGGCCCTGCCGCTGTCGGGGGTGCCCGCCGGGGCCCTGTCCGCCGCGGACGCGGTCGCCGGGTCGTCCTCCTGGGCGGCCAGGGTGCGCAGCAGGTCCGCCTCCGAGACGATCCCGACCGGCCGGTCCTCGGCGTCCACCACCGGCACCGCCGTGATGTCGAACTCCGCCAGGAGCGCCACGATCTCCCGGAATCCGGTCTCCGGTGCCACCCGGACGACGTCCCGGGTCATCACCGACTCCACCGTGCGGTGCCCCATGACCAGCCTCCCTGCTGCCGTGCCCCGATCCTCACCCACCCCTGCCCCCAACGGTAGGGCCCTAGGACCCGTTCACGAACCGTCGCGCCCCGGAACCGCCGCTCGGGGGGCTCGGCCCGTCCGGTCGGCGACGGTGGCGACTGTGGCGGGCGCGGCCGGGAGAGCCGGCGGTCAGTCGGGGACGAGGACGGCGACGCCGGTGACGCGGTCGGCGGCGAGGTCGGCGAGGGCTTCGGGGGCGCGGCTCATCGGGTAGCGGCGGACGTGCACGGTGGGCGGGTGGGCGGCGGTCTCGGCGAGGTAGGCGCGGCCGTCGGCCCGGGTGTTGGCGGTGACGCTGCGCAGCGTGCGCTCCTGGAAGAGGTACTGGCGGTAGTCGAGGCGCGGGATGTCGGAGAGGTGGATCCCGGCCACCGCGAGGGTGCCGCCGCGGTCGAGGGCGGCGAGGGCGACGGGGACGAGGTCGCCGACCGGGGCGAAGAGGATCGCCGAGTCGAGGGGTTCGGGCGGGCTGTCGTCGGCGCCGCGGGCCGAGCTGGCGCCGAGGTCCTGGGCGAGCCTGCGGGCCTCGGCGGAGCGGGTCAGCACGTGGACGCGGGCGCCCCGGGCGAGGGCGAGCTGTGCGGTCAGGTGTGCGGACGCCCCGAAGCCGTACAGGCCGAGGCGCCCGCCGGGCGGGAGGTCGGCGCGCTGGAGCGCGCGGTAGCCGATGATGCCGGCGCAGAGCAGCGGGGCGAGGTCCTCGTCGGGCGGGCCCTCCGGCAGCCGGTAGACGTAGTCGGCGTCGACCACGGCGTGGCCGGCGTAGCCGCCGGGGACGTCCCAGCCGGTGTAGCGGGAGTCCGGGCAGAGGTTCTCGCGGCCGGCGAGGCAGTACCGGCAGCTGCCGCAGGTGCCGGCCAGCCAGGCGGCGCCGACCCGGTCGCCCTCGGCGAAGTCGGTTGCCCGCGGCCCGGCCCGCAGCACCCGTCCGACGATCTCGTGGCCGGGCGGGCAGCCGGGCAGGTGCGGTGCGAGGTCGCCCTCGGCGAGGTGCAGGTCCGTCCGGCAGACGCCGCAGGCCCGGACCTCCAGCAGCAGGCTCCTCGGTCCGAGCGGTTCCAGTGGCCGTTCGACCCGGCGCAGCGGGCGGTCGGCGGCGGGTGCGGGGTGGTCGACGACCCAGGCGGTGGTGGTTCCGGTGGTCGTCCCGGTCTCGGCAGCCATCGGCTGTGGCCTCCCGTCGGCGCGGCCTCCCGGCGGTGCGGCCGGGCGGTGGACGCGGTGCGGCTTCCGCCTCCAGCATGCACCGCCACCGCAGCCCGGGCAGCCGCGCCCGGGTGCGGTCGTGCACGGGCGACGATGCGGCCCGGGCAGCACGGTTCGCGAACGTCCGGCCCGCCGCGGCGACCGTGCGTGACCGTCGGCACCGGTCGGGGATCGCCGCAGGTGGGGGTGGGCCGGGTGGGGGGAGGTGGACGGGTGGTACGCGTGGCGGGGTGCCGGTGGGGCCGGTTGGAGAGACGCTTGAGTCCGAAGCCGGCGGTAGGAGGCGTACTATGCGCACCCACTTCCCCGGCCGCCGCGGGAATTCCCGGTGGCGGCGCCTGGTGGTGCATCTGCGGCTGGCGGTCGGCGCGGACGCCGGGCCGCTGCGGCGGCCGGTGGACCGGTCGCGGAGCCGGGCCCTGCTGGCCGCGTGGCTGGCCGTGGTGGTGGCGGCGGCCGGCGCGGGGGCGGCGGCGCTGTTCATGTACTGGTCGGCGCAGGCGGACGCGGCGCGGGCGGCGGCCCGGCTGCACCGGGTGCCGGCGGTGGTCCGCAGCGAGCCGCAGCAGGCGGACCTGAGTGCCTCGGGGGCGCCGGCGGGCGGCTACCGGGCGCTGGCGACGTGGACGTACCCGGCCGGGCACACGGTGACGGAGCAGGCGGCGGTGCCGAGTTCGGCCGGGCCGGGTTCGCAGGTCAGGGTGTGGGTGGACGATGCGGGCCGGGCCGCCGGGGGGCCGCGGTCGACCTCGGACATCGTGGCGACCACCGGCTTCGTCGTGCTGGGCGGCTGGGCGGCTGTGGCGCTCACCTGCGCGGTCGGGTACAGCGTGCGGCGCAGCCGGTTGCAGCGCCGGGCGGAGGAGGAGTGGCAGACGGACTGGGCGGTGGTCGAGCCGACCTGGACGGGCCGCGCGGGAGGCCGCAACGGCTCGGACGCCTGATCCCGTGACGGCGTGACCGGGTGGAGCGCCGACCGCGAGGCGGAGGGGCACGGCAGGTGCCCCTCCGCCTCCGCGTGACGCGTGTGCGCGGTCAGTTGACGTGGACGACGGGGCTGCCGGGCCGGCCGGTGTCGGTGACGGGGCCGTAGGTGGCGGAGAAGTATCCGTCCGCGGGGCACAGGCCAGATCCGCCGCTCTTGGCGAAGTGCTCGTTGTGGAAGGCCAGGCTGTGGGCGGTGTTGTCGGGGGGGGCGGGGGGGGGGGGGGGGGCCCCGGCGGAGCTGGTAGCTGCAGGTGATGGTGCCGAACCAGGTGGCGAGCACGGCGGTGGCCTGGATCGGCCCGGCCGGGCCTGCGGTGAGGGTGACGGGGTACCCGGCGGTGTCGTCGACCGCGACGGTGTAGGGCAGGTTGCCGACGGTCAGGCTCTTCACCGCGGTGACGCCGGTGACGTTGCTGGTGCACGAGCCGAAGGCCATGCCGGTGAGGGACTCGGTGGCGGTGCCGGGTGCGGCGGGGTTGGTGAGCACGGTGGCGGTGAACTGCGAGGTGCCGCAGGTGACTCCGGTGGTGCTGGTGGCGGTGGAGTAGAAGGTGGCCCGGGTGGTCGCGGCGAGCGGTGCCGAGAGCACGTCGCCCACGGCCACGGCGTCGCCGGTGGCGTCCCCGCTGGTGAGGACGGCCGCGGCGGCCGGCCGGGGCGCGGCGGCGGCCGGGGCGGAGAGGGCGGGGAGACCGGCGGCGGCGGTCGCGAGCAGGGCGGCGGCGAGCAGGGCGGGGCGGCTGGATGAGCGCATGGGTGGGCCTCTTCCTCGGTGAGGGGGTTCGAGAAGACGCACGTTCGCCGCTCCGGACGGATGGGGGCACCGGAGCTCCTTACTCTTGTAGGTCCATGTCGGTACACCGTCAATACAATCGGCGGAACTTGCTGACGAATAGTCAGCAGCGCTCGCGCCGGCCGGTCTGCTACGGTCGTCCGGCGGCCGGCCGCGGGACTCCGGTGCGACTTCCGGAAGGCGCCTTTACCGCGATAATTCGCAGCTCGTGCCCCCATTCCCCGGCCGGCCCGCCACACCGACGGGGGCTGAACCATGGAGACGCCGGGCGATCTGGTCGCCGCCGAGGACGTGCTGCTGTTCGTGAACGCGGCGGTCACGGCCACCGGCCAGCGCGAGTTCCACACCGACGCGGCCGAGCAGCGGCTGTCGCTGGACTTCCTGCACGCGTACATCCTCGGCAACTACCGCGACCTGTACGCGGCGGTGCTCGCCCTGGACGTCAACGACCACAACGCGGCGATGATCGTCCGCCGGCTGCTGGAAACCTCGCGGGAGGCCACCGACGCGCAGCGCCGCACCGAGGGCCGGCTGATCGCCCGGCGCCTGGCGCTGATGCCGCCGCAGCGGGTGTACCGGCTCTTCGCCGAGCTGCGCCGGGCCGGGGTGAACAACCGGCGCACCCGCGCGGTCGTCCGGGACTGGATCGCGGCCCGGCCCGACGCCGCCCTGGACGCGGTGAAGTACCGCGGCGGCTTCCGCACGGCCCTGCGGCACGCGCACCTGGCGCCGCCCGGGCCGGAGTTGGGCGACTTCGCGTTCGGCGGGGAGAAGTCGCGGCAGGGCCGCTCCTTCGAATCGCCGCTGCTGGACGCCTGGCGGCGGGCGCACTACCAGAAGTCGGCGGTGTACGAGCTGCCGTACACCGTGGCCGAGGGCTTCGCGGCGAAGCACGGGATCCCGCGGGCGGCCTTCCTGGAGCGGATCGCACCCCGGATGACCCGGCTGGAGCGGCTGCGGCTTCAGGAGTCGGCCCGCGCCGCGGGGGCGGACGCTGTCGCGGTGGACCTCGCACGGATGCCGCTGACCCGGCTGGCCGGGTACGTCCTCGGGCTGCCGGTCGAGCAGCGGCGCGCCCGGCGGGCCGAGCTGACGGCGGCGCTGGAGGCCGCGGCGCGGCGCACGGCGGGCGCCCGGCAGGGCACCTGGGGCCGGGTGGCCGCGGTGCTGGACGACAGCTTCTCCTCGTACGGCTCGGGGCAGAAGCGGCGGCGTCCGCTGGCGGTGGCACTGGCCTGCCACCACCTGCTGGCGGTGCTGGCCTCGGAGTACGTCCCGCTGTGGACCTCGGGCCGCCGTGATGCGCTGCTGGCCCGGCCGTCCGGGGCGACGCCGCTGGGCCGGCGCGTCCTGGACGCCCTGGAGACCGCCCCGGAGCAGCTGGTGATCGTCTCGGACGGCTGGGACAACGCGCCGCCGGGCCTCGCCGCCGAGGTGCTGCGGGTGTGGCGCACCCGGCTGGATCCCGCCGGGGCGACGAGGATCGTGCACCTCAACCCGGTCTGGGACGCGGACGGCTTCGACGTGCGCCGACTCGCCCCGGGCGTGCCGACCGCCGGCATCCGGGACGCCGAGGACCTGGTGCCGCTGGTCGGGATCGCCCGGTTCGCCGAGGGCCGCACCGGACTGCCCGAGCTGACCGCGCACCTGGCCGAGCGGACGGCGGCGTTCCTGGCCGCCGGGGAGCACACCGGCGGTGGACCGGACACCGGCAGGTCGGACACCCGCAGGTCGGACACCGACGGGGAACACGACGGGGAGGCGGACGAGTGAGCGGGCTCGACCTGACGGGCCTGGCCACCGGGCCGGCCCAGGTGTGGGGCGGGGTGCGCCTGGTGCCGCTGCTGCGCGCGGCGCCGATCACCGACCTGCGGCTGCACCGGCGGGTGTACGGGGACGCGTACGCCCCGGTCGCGCTCGACCGCCGCACCACCTACCTGTCCTACGTGCCGCACGGCTTCGTCGCGGACTGGACGGACGACGGCTCCGCCGCCGCCTACGGCACCTCGCTCGGCGAGCGGGTGCCGGAGCGCGTACCGGTGCGTCCGCACCACCGGCTGGCCCGCCGGGAGGGCTCGAACCGGCTGCGTTTCCTGCCGCTGCACCTGGCGCTGGAGGGCTACCTCGCGCTGCACTTCGGCGGGCCGACGGTGCTCTGGGCGGAGTGGTCGCAGCGGGCGGTGCGCGCGGGGCTGTCGCCGCGCGCCGAGGAGGCGTACCGGGGTGCCGAGGTGCGCGGGCTGGCCGACGCGCTGCGGGTGTTCGAGATCCACCACGGGCAGTGCGGGGTGCTGGTGTACGTCGCGGACGCCCTGGCGGCGGCGTTCGCGGTGCCGCATCCGGAGGACTACCGGGCGTTGCACGCGACGCTGGTGCACGACCTGTTCGGCGAGCTGATCCACCACTACGCACTGCTGTCGGCGCCGGTGCCGGAGTTCCGGGCGAGCATCCCGGGCCCGGGCATCCGCTCGCTGGCCGACCTGCGGGCGGCCGCGGGCGGGCAGGAGCGGGCCTGGGCGGAGTTCCACGACGGCACGATGGCGGCGGGCCTGCTGGCGGCCCCCGTCCGGTCCCGGCCGGTGTACCGGGCGGGCCGGTTCACCCTCGGCCGGTTCCTGCCGGAGTTCCGGCCGGGCGCGGAGAACCACATCGGCGAGACGATCACCGACGGGGACGGCCGGATCGCCTACCTGAAGACCTTCCGGCTGTCGGAGGCGCAGGTGCGCCGGGGGTTCCTGCTGGACACGCTCGCCGCGCACGACTGGCACCTGGGCTCGGCGGCGGCCGCGCTGAACGCCACCGAGGCGCAGTTGGGCCTGCGGCTGGAGGCGGCGGGCTTCGGGGCGCTGCTGCGGCAGGACGTGCTGGACGGGTACCGCAAGCGGGCCCGGGCGGGTGGGGACGGCGCCGCGGCTCAGCCGGCGGCGAGCCGGCGGCCCTCGTCGAAGTAGCGGGTGAGGGCGTCGGCGCCGCCGAGTTCGCGGACGGTGCGGGCGGCGCCGAACGGGGCGTTCCAGAACCCGCCGGTGCGCGGGGTGTGCGGGCCGACGTAGGCGTACGGCTCGGGCTGGTAGGAGTCGCCGGCGGAGACGCCGTAGTTGACCGCGTCGAGGGTGATGCCGAGGTCGAAGTGCTCGGGCCAGAGCACCGGTTCCGTGTCCGGGGCGAGGCGGCGCAGGGCGGTGTCGGCGGCGCCGAAGCAGTGGGCGATCCACTGGGCGGCCTGCGGGTCGGCGTCGACCGGGTCGTCGGAGGCGGCGCCGGAGCCGTCGTGGTACAGGCCCTCGGGCGGGCCGGGTTCGAGGCCGAGGGCCGTCGCGAGCGCCGCGCAGCTGGTGCGCCGCAGGGTGAGGCGGTGTCCCGGGGCCATCAGCTCGTCGCCGATGACCTGCAGGAAGGGTTCGGCCGTGGTGGCGAAACCGCCCGGGTAGGCCCGCAGCCGGATGGTGCCGCTCGCCCGGTACTGGGGCCCGGCGAGCACCGTCTCGGCGACGGCGTGCAGGGCCCGGCGGGTGCGGACGACCGTGTCGATGTCCATGTCTTCATGGTGACCTGCACCGGCGGGGACGGCACAACCCGTCGTCCGTGGCCAGGAGTCGACAGATCGATGAGGCGACTTGTCGCCTCTGCCCCGCTTTCGCACGCCGGTGACCTGCGGAAGCGGACGGCTGCGGCCCCGCCGGGGCCCGCCGTGCGCCGCTCAGTGCCCGGCGCGGCGGCGGCGCAGCAGCACGGCGCCGGCGGCCGCCGCGGCGGCCAGCACGGCGACGACCACCGCCATCCAGGTCCAGGCGCTGTCGGCCTCGGCGGCGGCCGAGGTGCTGCGGATCGGCTCGGCGGAGGCGCTCGGCGCGGGGGCGGTGCCCACCGGGGCCACCGGTCCGCTGCTGGGCGCGGTGCCGGGGACGGCGGTGACGTCGACCTCGGCCTCGCCCCGGCCGAGCGCGGGGAAGCCCGATTCGACGATCACCTTCCAGTGACCGGGCGGCAGTTGGCGGGCGGTGGTGTAGGTGCCGGGCTTGCCGGCGACCGCGACCAGCTGCCAGGGGCCGACCGCGCGGCCGTCCTGGGCGGTGGCGCTCAGGGTTCCGGCGATCTTCTCGTCGACCGGGTCGTGGTCGTTCTCCCAGGTGGCGACGGCGGTGAGGTGCCCGTCGACCAGGCTGGAGACGGTGAAGGCGATGGTGTCGCCGTGGGCACCGGCGGGCTGGGCCGTGCCGAGCACGGTCAGGCCGGTGAGGGCGGCGGCGGTGGCGAGGGTGCGCAGGCGCATGGGGGTGGCTCCTGGTCTGGCCGGCGGGCGCGGGCGCCCGGTGGGACGGGACGGCCCGGTGGGGCGGGAGGGCCGACTCCCGCCCCACCGGGCTCGGGGGCGCCTCGTCAGGAGGCGGCCTGGATGGTCCAGTTCTGGTAGGACTGGCCGCTGGGCTGCTGCAGTTCCAGCAGCCAGCCGCCGTAGTACCAGCGCTTGCTGGTGCCGAGGACGAGCGAGGAGCCCTTGGCGGTCAGCGCGTAGCCGCTGCCGGCGGAGGCGATCTTCCACTGCTGGCTGTCCGCGGACGAGCAGGGCTGCTGCATCACGTACTGGCCGGCGACGGCCTGGCCGCCGATCTGCAGGCACTTGTCGGAGCGGGCGGAGCGGATCTTCAGGTAGCCGTCGCCGGCGTCCTCGAACAGCCACTGCTGGTTGGAGTAGCCGTGCCGCTGGTAGCCGATGAGCACGGCGCCGTCGCGGGTGGAGCCGCCCCACATGTCGGCGGCCTGGCCGGTCAGGCTGTTGATCATCAGGTAGCGGGTGCCGGGCTGGGTCGGCGCGGGGCCGGCCGCCTTGGTGGTGCGGAAGGCGGTGGTGCGGCCGGGCTTGGCGGTCTTGCCGGACTTGTCCTTGACCGCGACGGCGACCTTGTACTCGGTGTCGGGCTTGAGGTTGACCAGGCGGACGACGCTGGAGGTGACGGTCGCGATGGAGCGGCCGTTGACCTGGAGGTCGTAACCGGAGGCGCCGCTGACCGCCGTCCAGCTGAGCACCGCCGAGTTGGTGGTGATCTGGCCGACCGTCACCTTGGGACCGGTGGTCGAGGTCGGGCTGGGGCTCGGGGTGGGCGTCGAGTCGGTCGGGCTCGGGCTGGGCGTCGGCGACTTGGTCGGGTTCGGCGTGGTCGGGCTCGGCGTCGGCGACTTGGTGGGGGTCGGCGTCGGGTTCGGGTTCGGGTTGGTGCCGCCGTTCGCGAACAGGAACTGGTTGTTGGCGATGTTCCAGTGCGTGGTCAGGTAGCTGCCCGGCTGCGGGTCGGTGTTGAAGTAGTCGTCGTGGTTGCAGTCGAGGCGGTCGTCCTCGGCCCGGTTCGGGCAGAGGGTCTGCATCTTCGGGTAGTACGGCGAGTCGGAGTAGCACATGATGTCCCACTCGTCGACGCAGTGCGCGCCCTTGCTGGTGTGCGGGGCGCTGTTGTTGACGGCGCCGAGGTTGTGGCCGAGCTCGTGGGCGGCGGTGGAGCCGCCCCAGCAGCCGTTGTCGGTGCGGCCGTAGGACGGGCCGAAGTTGGACAGGTTGTCCTGGCCGGGACGCTCGTCACCGTTGAAGGTGCCGATGCCGCAGTACACGTTGGCGTCCGCGAAGACCATGTACTTGCGGTCCTTGCGGTTGAAGCCCTGGGCGGCGAGCGCCTTGTTGCTGGCGCCGAACTCCTGCAGGGAGGCCGCGGACAGCTCGACGTTCAGCACCGAGACGGTGCAGTCGGCCTCGGTGACGAAGCGGATGTGCCGGACGCCGCCGGTCTCCTGGGCGCTCGCGTTGTAGATGGTGTCGGTGTCCGACGCCCACTTCTTGAACGAGGCGAGGTACTGCGCGAAGCGGTCGTTGCCCGGGGCGTGGACGTACATCACCTGGACGCGGTTGCCGGTCGAGCCGTCGCCCTCGCAGACCACCTTGGAGCCTTCGGCCGCGGCCCCCGCTCCGGCCGAGGGGGTGCCGGCGGGCGCGGCGGAGCCGCCGAGCGCCTTGCCGGTCTGCAGGTCGAGCACGGGCGGCGCGTCGCTCAGCAGGTCCGCGGCGGACGGTGCGGCGGCCGCGGTCGGGGTGAGGTCGGCGGGCTTCTCGGTGGTCGCGACCACCGGGGCGGTGCTCTTGTGGACGTCGACGCCGCGCGGCGGGGCGTCCGGGCCGTGGGTGCACAGGCCCTGCTCGTTGACCTTGTAGACGCCGACGCACTTGTCGCCGCTGGCGGCCGGCACGAGGCCGCCGTACACCAGACCTCGGGTCGGGTCGTCCTTGGGTATGGAGGTCACCGGGGCGGGCGCCTCGTTGTGGAGCGGACCGGCGGCCGGCGAGGGCTCCACCTCCTGCGCGATCACCGCGTCCGCGGAGGTGCGGAGCGGCTTGTCGCCCTCCAGCGCGGAGCCGATGGTGACGGCTCCCGCGATGAGTCCCGCGGTGATGGCGGTTGCGGTGAACATCAGTCCACGGCGATTGCGGCGACGGTGCGACGACGCTTTCCTGTGTGACATGTGTCTCTCCTCGTCGGCCCTCGGTGGGGTGTGGTGCTTGCCGACACCTGGGAGATCCGTGGGACGGGAGGGGATAACAGGAATCCCAAACATTTTTTCGCGGTTGTTTTCCGACGGGACGTCAGGACCACGACGATCGGCCCGGTTGACGGGCCGTCCGAGTACGGAGGAAGGGGAGGACCGGTGGACGCACGACAGGTGGCCGCCTACCTGGACCGGATCGGCCTGCCGCGGCCGGAGCACGCGGACGCGGCGGCGCTGCGCGCCCTGCAGCTCGCGCACCTGCACGCCGTGCCGTTCGAGACGCTGAGCGTGGCCCGCGGCGAGCCGATCGTGCTGACCGAACGGGCGCTCTGGGAGAAGCTGGTGGAGCGCCGCCGCGGCGGCTTCTGCTACGAGCTCAACGGCGCCTTCGCCGGCCTGCTCACGGCGCTCGGCCACCGGGTGGAGCTGCTCGCCGGGCGGGTGTTCGGCCGGGACGGCCGGCCCGGGCCGCCCTTCGACCACATGGCGCTGCGGGTCCTGCTGGACAAGCCGTGGCTGGTGGACGTCGGCTTCGGCCGGTTCAGCCACCATCCGTTGCGGCTGGACGGGCGCGGCGAGCAGTCCGACCCCGCCGGCCGGTTCACGCTGCGGCCGCACGGCGCGGAGCTGGACGTGCTGATGGACGGCGAGCCGCAGTACCGGCTGGACCTGCGGCCGTACGCGCTGGCCGACTTCGGCCCGACCTGCTGGTGGCAGGCGACCTCGCCCGAGTCGCACTTCACCCGGTCCACCACCTGCTCGCGGCTGACCGGCGAGGGCAGGATCACCCTCGCCGGCACCCGGCTGATCCGCACCGGCGCGGACGGCTCACGCAGCGAGGAGCAGCTGACCGGGGAGCAGGCGCTCGCCGCGTACCGCGAACACTTCGGGATCGAGCTCGACGCGCTGCCGGTCAGCGCACCGCCGCGACCAGGGCGTCACTGACCGAGCGCCAGGCCACCCCGGCCTCGCGGAAGCCGGCCCCGACCAGCCGGGCGGTGTGCCACTCGGCGGGGTGGCTCTCGCCGTCGGCGTGGTCGCCGTGGATCGCGAAACGGGCCGCGACGGCCTCGGCGACGGCCCGGTTGTCGCCGCCCGCCCGCCACCAGGCGGCCCAGTCGAGAACGCCCTCGGCGCGCTCACGCTCCCGGCGGGCGTGCTGCCGGGCCCGGTCGGCGGCGTTCAGCAGGGGGGTGTCCGGCTGCGGCATGTGGTCGGCGTTGACGAACAGGCCGCCGGGCCGGACCAGCCCCGCGAGGTCGCCGTACAGCCGCACCAGGGCGTCGCTGCCGAGCCAGTGCAGGGCGGTCGAGGTGAGCACCGCGTCGAACGCGCCGCCGTCCGGCAGCAGCTTCGCCCAGCCGGGGTCGTTCAGGTCGGCGGTGACGAGGGTGAGGCGCGGCTCGTGGGCGAAGTGGCCGCGGGCGATCGCGAGCAGCGCGGGGTCGACGTCCACGCCGACCGAGACCGCCCCGGGCAGCCGGGCGAGCAGCCGTGCGCTGATCGAGCCGGTGCCGCAGGCCAGGTCGAGGACGCGCGGCGCCGGGCCGGCCACCGCCTCGACCAGGTCGAGCATCACCCGGAACCGCTCCTCGCGGTCGGGCAGGTACCACTCCTGCTGGCGGTCCCAGCTGCGCTGCCAGTCGTGCCAGGTCGTCATGCCCCACTCCCGTCGGTAACGGCCGGATGAGCTGTTCATCTCTTACGCTAGCGAGGGCAGGTAACCACCACAAGGCAGATGCAGGTATTACTTTTCGCTCCGGCTCGGCAGGCTCCCGTAGCATTCGCCGGTACAGGCGGCACACCGAGGGAAGCAGCAGCAGGCATGACGGCGGGCCCGGACACCCAGACCCAGATCCAGCAGCACGACGAGCAGGACATCGACTTCGGCCCGGGCATCGACCCCGAGCGCCTGGCCCTGTGCCTGGACGTGCTCGCCGAACTCGACACCCTGCACGTGGACCACCCGGACGCGATCACCGTCCGCCAGGCGGTCGGCGGCATCTTCCGCACGCTCAAGCAGCGCCGCCGCCAGGAGACCCGCGCCCGCAAGACCGCCAACGACCGGCTGGTCACCTCGCGGACGGCGACCGGCGCACCCGGCCGGATCGACGACGAGACGGCCGGCGCCTTCGGCCTGACCACCGAGACCACCACCGAGATCGCCGGGATACTCGAGCGCCCCCGCTCCTGCTACACCTGCAAGCAGCGGTACGTCGAGGTCGACGCCTTCTACCACCAGCTGTGCCGCAACTGCGCGGCGCTCAACCACGCCCGCCGCGGCGCCCGCGCCGACCTCACCGGGCGGCGCGCCCTGCTCACCGGCGGCCGCGCCAAGATCGGCATGTACATCGCGCTCTGCCTGCTGCGGGACGGCGCGCACACCACCATCACCACCCGCTTCCCCAACGACGCGATCCGCCGCTTCAAGGCGATGCCGGACAGCGACCGGTGGATCGACCGGCTGAAGATCGTCGGCATCGACCTGCGCGACCCGGCCCAGGTGATGGCGCTGGCCGACGAGGTCGCCGCCGACGGCCCGCTGGACATCCTGATCAACAACGCGGCGCAGACCGTCCGCCGCCCGCCGGAGTCGTACCGCGAGCTGGTGGCCGCCGAGTCGGCCCCGCTGCCGGCCGGTGTACTGCCCCCGTCGACCGTGATCGGGCGCTTCGGCAGCGGCAACGTGGACCTGCCGGCACTGCCCGGCCAGGCCTCCGGCGAGAGCGAGCGGATCAGCGCCGAGGACGTCACCGCCCTCGCCCTGGTCAGCGGCTCCGCCTCGCCGGCCCGGATCGAGGCCGGCACCGCGATCGACGCCGGCGGCCTGGTGCCGGACCTCGCCTCCACCAACAGCTGGGTGCAGACCGTCGACGAGGTCGGCCCGATGGAGCTGCTGGAGGTGCAGCTCTGCAACTCCACCGCGCCGTTCATCCTGATCAGCCGGCTCCGGCCGGTGATGGCCGCCTCCCCCGCGCGGCGCAAGTACATCGTCAACGTCTCCGCCATGGAGGGCGTGTTCAGCCGCGGCTACAAGGGCGCCGGCCACCCGCACACCAACATGGCCAAGGCCGCGCTGAACATGCTCACCCGCACCAGCGCCGAGGAGATGTACCGGACCGACGGCATCCTGATGACCAGCGTCGACACCGGCTGGATCACCGACGAGCGGCCGCACCCCGACAAGATGCGGCTGCACGACGAGGGCTTCCACGCCCCGCTCGACCTGGTCGACGGCGCGGCCCGGGTCTACGACCCAATCGTCCGCGGCGAGCTCGGCGAGGACCTGTACGGCTGCTTCCTCAAGGACTACTCCAAGGCCGCCTGGTGACGGCCATCGGCCCGGTGGCCGGTGGCGGGCAGGCCGGCGGCGGCGGCCCGATCATCGGTGCGGGGGTCATCGTGCCCACCACCGACGGACGGGTGCTGATCGGACGGCGCACCACCGCGGGCGAGCCGCCGACCTGGAGCCTGCCCGGCGGCAAGGTCGACGGCACCGGCGAGTCCTTCGAGGAGGCCGCCGCCCGTGAACTCGCCGAGGAGACCGGCATCGTGCTGCCCGCGGCCGCGATGCGGGTGCTGGCCGTGCTGCTCGACCACGAGCTCGGACGACCCCGGCTGACCGCGGCCGTCCTCGCCCCGCCGAGCGACGCGCCCGCGGTCGTCACCGAGCCGCACAGCTGCGCGGGTTGGGAGCGGGTCCCGGTGGACGCGCTGCCCGAGCCGATGTTCCACCCGTCCGGGCTGGTGCTGGCCCGCTGGCTGCCCGGTTACCCGGGGCCGGCCGGCGCGCACGTCTACCCGCTGGTCTGAACACCGGGCCGCGCCTTCCCCGGGGCGCGTCCTCGAAGGTCACGGTCACCCCCACGAGGGGCGCACGGGCCCCTGATCGGCGTTCCCGGGCCCGGTCCGGCTGCCCGACCGCCCCGTGAAGCAGGCTCCCGCCCCCTGGACCCGCGGGCGGGACGCCGCCCTCCGGTCAGCCGTCCTGGGGCCGGGTCAGCCGTCCTGGGGCCGGGTCAGCAGGACGAAGGTCCGGGCGAAGGCGGTGCCCTCGGCGACCCGCGGCCAGTCCAGGGCCAGCAGCGCCTTCGAGGCCCCCTCGTGCGGTGCGCCGTTCACCCGCACCTCGGCGCTCTCCCGGCCGGCCCCGCTGCCGAACAGCAGCGACAGACCGGTCGGGCGGTCCCGGTCGAAGCCGTCCGGGAACGCCGGGGCGAGCTGCGGCAGCAGCGGCCGGGCGAGCATCCAGTCCTGGACGGCGCCGTGCCGGTCGCCGGTGCCCCAGCCGGCGATGCCGCCGTGCACGGCGTGCCAGCCGGGCAGCGCGTCCGCGTCGTCCGGGTGCAGGTGGCCGGCGAACCGGCCGTTGTGGGCGAGGAGTTCGAGCAGGGCCAGGCCGGTGGTGGAGGCCCAGACCTCGACCGCGCGGCGCAGCGCGGGCCCGCTGTCGGCCTCGACACCGGCCAGGCAGTCCTGCACCCTGCGCTCCTGCGGCCGTCCGGCGTCCAGCAGGACGGTCAGATCGAGGTGGGCCGGGCCCTCGCCGTGCCGGGCGCCGACCGCGACGGCGGTGCCGCCGGGGCCGGTGACCAGGGAGCCGTCGACCGTCCAGGTGTCGCCGCCGAGTTCCGTCAACCGTTCGGCCACCGCGGCGAGGACGGCCTGCTCGGAGAGCAGGGCGGTGTCGCCCGGCTGCCTGCGGGTGGCCGCGCCGGAGCCGCGCCACCAAGATCCCAACCCCATGGCGGACACCGTATCGGCGCGGCCGCCCCGGCCGCCACAGGAACGCCGAACGCGTCCGTGCGGCCGCCGGGGCGGGCCCGGGGGTCAGGGCTTGTAGGTCACATCGCCGGGCGTGTAGCGGCAGTTGGTGCCGTCCGGGCCGCTGCCCGCCTCCTTGGGCTCGCCCGAGGTGACGCCGGTGTAGCGCTGGCAGACGGTGATCTTCCGGCTGCTGTCGCCGACCACGGTGAGCCGGGTGATCGTGGCGGTGTCGCCCAGGTTGGCGTTGATGCCGACGATCTTCTTGCCGGGCGCGGTGGCGATCACGTTGTCGATCACCACGTGGCGGGGGTACTGCGTCTTGCAGTTGCCGCAGGAGCGGTAGAGCTTGCCGAAGTCCTCCACCCGGAAGTTCCTGACGACGAAGGTGCCGGGGCCGTTGTGCTGGAAGACCTTGTCGGCCGCGCCGCGCGCGCCGCCGCCGTCCACGGTCATCACCTGGGAGGCGGAGGTGCCCTTGAAGGTGGCGGCGTCCTCGCCGACGTTCTCCCACCAGACGTTGCGCAGGGTGCAGCTGCCGCTGCAGTGCACGCCGTCGGCGGCCGGGTCGCCGAGGATCACGTTCTGCAGCACGGCGCCGTCGGCGAGTTCGAACATGGCGGGCTGGTTCTCGGACTGGCTGCCGCTGCCCAGCGCGCCCTTGCCGACGTAGCGGCGGCCGCCGCCGTCGAAAAGCTTGGCGACCTTCTGGGTGGCGGCCAGCGGCACGTCGGCGCCCTGCGGGGTCGGCCAGGCCGGGATCGCCGTGCCGGTGCCGCCCGTCGCGGTGGCGGTCGGGGCGGGCGTGGCCGTCGCGGTGGGCTTCGCGGTGGCGGTGGGCTTCGGGGTGGCCGTGGCCGTGGTGGTCGGGGTGCTCGCGGTGGGGGCCGGGGTGGCGGCGGCGGGCTTGAAGGTCCAGCGCTTGGCGGGCGCCGAGTCGCAGGAGTTCTGCTGCACCGGGGTGCCGGCCGCGGTCGAACCGTCCTTCACCGCCAGGCACTTGCCGCTGGTGGCGTTGACCACCCGGTGGCCGCCCTCGACGGCCGTCAGGGTCCAGCGCTGGGAGGCGGCCGCCGGGTCGCAGTCCTCCGCCTGGACGGCGGCGCCGGCGCCGGTCTGGGTGTCCCGGACGCCCGCGCAGCGGCCGCCGGCGGTCTCGACCAGCCGGTAGCCGCTGCCGTCGGCGGTCAGCCGCCAGGTCTCGCCGCCCGCGCCGCAGTCCTGCTGGGCCAGTTGGGTGCCGGCGGCCGGGGCGGGCGCCTGCAGGCAGAGTCCGCCGGCGGCGCTCACCAGGGTGTAGGAGGACCCGGCGGCCGGGGCGGGGGCGGCGGCGTCCGCGCCCGCCCACAGGCCGCCCGCGACGCCGGCGGCCAGCAGGGCG
>NZ_BAAALD010000122.1:17615-19349 GCF_039528095.1 Kitasatospora arboriphila | reverse complement strand
GCCGCCGTCCGCGGCACCCTGCACAGCCGCGGCCGGGACCGGGCCGTCGTCAGCCACCACTACGACCTCTCCAACGAGTTCTACGCCCTGCTGCTCGGCCCCGCGATGGCCTACTCCTGCGCCTACTGGACCTCCGGCGACGAGAGCCTGACCGACGCGCAGACCGCCAAGTTCGACCTGGTCTGCCGCAAGCTCGACCTGCGCCCCGGCAGCCGCCTGCTCGACGTCGGCTGCGGCTGGGGCGCCCTCGCCCGGCACGCCGCCAAGCACTACGGCGCCCGGGTCACCGCCGTCACCCTCTCCCGCCGTCAGCACGCCTTCGCCTCCGCCCTGGTCGCCGAAGCCGGTCTCGCCGACCGGGTCGAGGTGCTGCTGCGGGACCACCGCGACCTCGCGGACGGGCCGTACGACGCGATCAGCTGCATCGAGATGGGCGAGCACGTCGGCGAACGGCACTACCCCGCCTTCGCCGGGCGGCTGCGGGGCCTGCTCCGCCCGCAGGGCCGGCTGCTGGTGCAGCAGATGTCCCGCGGCGCGAACGCCCCCGGCGGAGGCGCCTTCATCGAGACCTACATCGCCCCCGACATGCACATGCGCCCGGTCGGCCGCACCGTCGACCTGCTGGAGGGCGCCGGGCTCGAAGTCCGGCAGGTCGAGGCGATGCGCGAGCACTACGCCCGCACCATCGACGCCTGGTACGACACCCTCCGCGAGCGGCACGCCGACTTCACCGGCCTGGTCGGCGAACCGACCGTCCGGCTCTGGCAGTTGTACACCGCCGGCAGCTCGCTCGCGTTCGCCGAGGGGCGGATGGGCGTCGACCAGATCCTCGCCGTCCGGCCCGCCGGCCCCGCGGTGCGGTACGCGGCGGCACCGTGGACTGCGCCTCCTTCGCCGTCAACCTCGCGGCGGCCGCCGGCGCCGCCCTCGCGGTGATGCTGGCCGCGCTCGCCGTCGGGCTGCGCACCGGCCGGCACCGCGGCGTGGACGTCGCCTGGGGCCTCGCCTTCACCGCCGTCGCGCTCACCGGGTACGGGCTCTCGGCCGGGTACGGCGACGACGGGCGGCGGCTGCTCGCCACCGTGCTCACCGCCCTCTGGGGCGTCCGGCTCGCCGCGCACATCGCGCGGCGGGCCCGCGGCACCGGCGAGGACCCGCGGTACGCCCGGATGCTCGCCCGCCGCCCGCCCGGCCGGGCCCGCACGCTCTACGCCGTGCGCATCGTCTACCTGCTGCAGGCCGCCCTGGTCTGGTTCGTCTCGCTGCCGGTGCAGGCCGCCCAGTACCTGCCCGGCCGGCCCGGGCCGCTCGCCTGGGCGGGCACCGCGCTCTGGGCGGTCGGACTGTTCTTCGAGGCCGTCGGCGACCGGCAGTTGAGCCGCTTCAAGGCGGACCCGGCCAACCGCGGCCGGGTGATGGACCGCGGCCTGTGGCGCTACACCCGGCACCCCAACTACTTCGGCGACGCCTGCGTCTGGTGGGGGATCTTCCTGCTCGCCGCGGACACCCCGATCGGCTGGGCTTTCGTCGGCAGCCCGCTGCTGATGACCTGGCTGCTGGCCTTCGGCAGCGGCAAGCCGATGCTGGAACGCCAGATGGGTGCGGACAAGCCCGGCTGGGCCGAGTACGCGGCGCGCACCAGCGGCTTCGTGCCGCTGCCGCCCCGCCGCTGAGGGCGCCGCCGGGGCCGGGCACGGTTCCGGGCGGGGGCCTCGGCGCCCCCCCCGCCCCCCC
>NZ_BAAALD010000122.1:13797-17585 GCF_039528095.1 Kitasatospora arboriphila | reverse complement strand
GGCCGGGCCCGGGGGGCAGGACTGCCGCAGGGGGTGCGGCAGCGGCCCGCTGGGCGGGTCCGGCGGCCACCGCGAACGCCGGGAGCACCGTGCCGCGCACTCGCGGACCCCGGACCGGCGCACCCGCCGTACCGCGCACGCGGCGCGGCCTGCGGTCGAGCCCCGGATCGCCGAGGCGGGCCGTCCGTTCGGGGTGGGCGAGGACGGATCGCGGAGTCGGGGCGGCGGCTGCCATGGCGATCGACCTCCTTCCACACCGGGCCCTAAGCCCGGTCCCCTCCACCGTGGAACGGCGCCGGCCGTCCGGCAGCTCGCATCGCCTGTGCACCGTTCCGGGCACGTCGGGCTCGTCCGGCCCGCGGCGGGCGGCGTGTCCGGGCGGCGGCGGCCGGGCGGCGGGCGTACCGTGCCGGGGTGGAGATCCCCACCGACCTGACGGCGAGCCTCGCCGAGGCCAGCATCACCACCGGGGGAGTGGCCCGCCGACTCGGCGTCTCGCCCACCACCGTCCGCTCCTGGGAACGCCGCTACGGCATCGGCCCGTCCGGCCACGAGGCGGGCCGGCACCGCCGCTGGCGACCGCAGGACGTCGCCGTGCTGGAGTCGATGTGCCGCCTCACCGCGCACGGCGTGCCGCCCGCCGAGGCCGCCCGGCTCGCCCTGGCCGGCACCCTCGTCCGCGTCCCGCAGGGCCGTGCCGAGGTCCGCGACACCGCAGGACCGGACGAACCCCGCGAGTCGGGCGGCGGGCGGGGGCCGGCCCGGGGGCCCCGCCGGCCGGAGTGCCGCGGCCGCGGCCGGGCCGCCGTCCGCCTGGACGCGCCCGTGGTGGAGCGGATGCTCGACGCGGCCGTCGCCGAACTCGGCGTGGTCACCGCCTGGGACGAGGTGATGATGCCCGCCCTGCGGGCCGTCGGCCGCAAGTGGGCCACCGAGGGCGAGCGGTACGTCGAGGTGGAGCACCTGCTGTCCTGGCACATCTCCGGAGCCCTGCGGAAGGCCACCCGCTGCACCGAACCGGCCGCACCCGTGGCGCCGGTGCTGCTCGCCGGCATGCCGGGGGAACTGCACTCGCTGGCGCTGGAGGCGGTCGCCGCCGGACTGACCCGGCGGGGCGTGCCGTTCCGGATGTTCGGGCCCGCCGTGCCGACCGCCGCCCTGGTCGAGGCCGTCCGGCGGATCGGCCCGTCGGCGGTGCTGCTCTGGTCGCAGTGCCGGAGCACCGCGGACCCCCGCCTCGCCCAGCTCGCCGCCGCGACCGCCTGGGGCCCGCGCGGTGCCCGGGCCCGACCGGCGGTGCTGCTCGGTGGTCCCGGCTGGGCCGGGGTCGGCCGCATCGCCGGCACCGTCCGCCCCCGCCGCCTCCCCGAGGGCCTGGCCCACCTGGAGGCGCTGGCCACCGCCTGACGCCGCGTCGGAGAGCTCGTGCCCGGGTGAGGCCGGGTCCGGCCCCCGCTGCGGCGGCGGCGAAGCGGGCGGCGCCCACCTGCACCGGACGGGCGACCACGGCGGCCCCTGCCGCCACCGGCCCACCGAACGGCTCGGTGAGCGGGCCCGCCCGTTCACCACCGGCTACCGGGCCTTCGTCCACCGCCACCGCGAGGTGCTCGCCGCCAACCACCGCACCGCCCGCGCCGCGGCCGGCCTCGACCGGCTCAGCGGCCTGCCCGAACTGCCCGCCGCCGAACGCGACCGGCGAGCGGATCCGCCCTGACCCCGGCCGCCGCGTCCGCCAGCACCTCCCGGGCGGCCCGCGCACCGGAGGCCAGCGCCCCCTGCACCGACCCGGTCGCCCGGTGGTCCCCGCAGACGAACCGGCCGCCGCCCAGCGCGGCCGGCCGGGTCAGCGGGTGCGGGGCCGGCATCGCGGGCAGCGCGTACGGGATCCGGCGGTCCGCCAGGTGCTCCCAGCCGGCCGTGTCCACCCGGTACAGCTCGGCCAGCCGGGCCCGTACCTGAGGCTCCCAGGCAGCCGCCCCCAGCACCGAGGTCGCCACCAGCGCCCGCCCGTCGCCCGAGCACCCGGGCACCACCTCGGACAGCACCACGCTGTTCAGCACCCGGCCGTCGGTGTCGACCAGCAGCGTCGGCTCGGCCAGCGGCGACACCGGCGCCGCGTGGTACACCGTGGTCACCGGACGCCCGGGCGGAACCGGCAGCCCGGGCAGCAGCCGCGCCGCCTCCGGAGCCTCGGTCGCCACCACCACCCGCCCGGCGGGCACCTCCGTGCCGTCATCGAGCAGCACCCCCGCGTCCGTCAGTTCCGCCACCGGCGACTCCAGCGCCACCGTGCCCGGCGGCAGCCCGGCCGCCAGCTGCTCCGGCACCGCGCCGATCCCGGCCTCCGGCAGGCAGAGGGTGCCGCGCAGCAGGCTCCGCCACACCAGGTGGAAGAACCGGCTCGACGTCTCCAGGCCGTCCTCCAGGAAGATCCCGGCGAGGAACGGCCGCAGCACCGCGTCCACGGTCTCCGGCGAGACGCCCGCCGAGACCAGCGCGCCGCGGGTCGGCACGTCCCGGCCGCGCCGCAGCACGGCGGCCGGCAGCACCATGTCGCGGGCGCTCAGCAGCCCCAGCGCCACCACGTCCCGGAACGGGGCGAGCCGGCCGGGCAGCAGGTCGCCGGCCAGGTCGGGCCGCCGCGTCGGATCGGCGAACCGGTACCGGCCGCGCCCGCCCGCCAGGACGAAGCCCGCGGTGAACGGGTGCAGCCGCAGCGCCCGCAGGTCGAACCGCCGGCGCACCTGCGGGTAGGAGGTGTTGAACACCTGGAACCCGCGGTCCAGCCGGAACCCGCGGACCAGGTCGGTGCGCATCCGCCCGCCCACCCCGTCCGAGGCCTCCAGGACGGCCACCTCCAGCCCGGCCGCCACCAGGTCCCGGGCGCATGCCAGCCCCGCGAGCCCGGCACCGACCACCACCACGTCCGGTGAAGACACCTCACCGACTCCTCTCCGTTCGGCCGCACACCCCGTGCACGGCAGCCCGCCCCCGGGTACGGATGCCCCTGTGAACCGCACCCTCCTCCGCCTCACCGGCGCGGCCACCGCCGTCTACGGCCTGGCCGTCACCCGCCGCCCCGCCCTGCTCGCCCGGCCCTCCGGCCTCGCCGCCCCGGACGGCACCGTCCCCGCGCCGGTCGCCGCCTGCATCTCCCCGCTGGCCCTGCGCGACGCGGCCTGCGGCCTGGCGATGCTGCTGGCCCCCGACGACCGCAGCCTGCGCACCGCCACCCTGCTGCGGATCGCCGCCGACCTCGGCGACGCCGCCCTGCTCTCCGGGGCCGTCCCGGCCGTCACCGGCCTGCCCACGGCCCGGTACCGGGCGGCCGCCCTGGTGGTCTCGCTCGGCTGGGGCGCCCTCTCCGTCGCCGGGCTGCTGCGGCCCGACCGCGTCCCCGACCGTGCTTCCGACCGCATCCCCGAGCGCGTCCCCGATCCGGAGCCCTGACGGCCGCCTCCGGGCCCCTCCCGGCGGGCCACCGAGCGCTGCGTGAACGCTGCGGATGGCCCGGGCGCGAGGTCCGCAGGAGGGTGGAACAGGTGCAGACAGGTCCGCCGGCGCGCCACGCGGCAGCGGCCGGCGGGCCGGTCCGACGGTGGATGCACGGGCCCGGGCAGCGGATGCCCCGGGCCCGTTCCGCGTGCTCGCGGCACCTTCCGCCTGCGGTCGGTGTGCCATGGGGCCGGCCCCTCCGTGCGGTGCGGTGACGGACAGCGGGTTGCGGTGGCCGACGGCTGTCGACGGTCGGGGACGGGGTCGGCGAGGCGGCGGCGCGGCGCGCGCGG
>NZ_BAAALD010000122.1:0-13749 GCF_039528095.1 Kitasatospora arboriphila | reverse complement strand
CCCTGCCGCGAGTCTTCAGCCGCGCCGCACCGCCTGCCAGGCGCATCGCTTGCGCACCGCTCCCCGGAGCCACCGCCGGACCGGTCAGGAGTGGACGAACGGCGCCGCTTGTGGAGGGGATGTGAAGCCCCACGGGCTCTTCCGTGGAGGATCGCCCCCTGGGGGACTGGGCTCCGAAGCTCCGGGCATGCGAGCCGCCGACGCACCCACGGAAGGAATGGCCATGGCAGTGATGAGTGAAGGGTCGACCCTCGCGCCCGGAGCGACCGCCGAAGGCGCGAGCTCCGCGGGCACCCCGGCACCGGCCCCGGCGCCGGTCCAGCGCGTGGTCGACGACCCCTCGGCAGTGGCCCCGGCCGACGCCAAGGTCCTCTCCTCGGCCCTGTTCGCCCGGCTGCAGACCCTCGAGGAGGGCACCGCCGAGTACTCCTACGTCCGCGGCACCCTGGTCGAGCTGAACCTCTCCCTCGTCCGGTACGTCGCCCGGCGGTTCCGGCAGAGCGGCGAACCGATGGACGACATCGTCCAGGTCGGCACCGTCGGCCTGATCAAGGCGATCGACCGGTTCGACCCGGAGCGCGGCGTGGAGTTCGTGACCCTGGCGGTCCCGACGATCGTCGGCGAGATCAAGCGGTTCTTCCGGGACGCCACCTGGGCCGTCCACGTCCCCCGCCGCCTCCAGGAACTGCGGCTCGCCCTGGCCAAGGCCGGCGACCTGCTGGAGCAGTCCCTCGGCCGCCCCGCCACCGTCGCCGAACTCGCCGCCCACCTGGAGATCACCGAGGACGAGGTGGTCGAGGGCATGATCGCGCGCAACGCCCACACCGCGGGCTCCCTCGACCTCGGCAGCGACGACGAGGACGGCGACGGCTCGCTGCTGCGGCGCCTCGGCCGGCACGACCCCGGACTCGAGAAGGTCGAGAACCTGGAGGCGCTCAAGCCGCTGGTCGCCGCACTCGCCGAGCGGGACCGGGCGATCCTCCACATGCGGTTCGTCGAGGAGTTCACCCAGGCCGAGATCGGGGCCCGCCTCGGCGTCTCCCAGATGCAGGTCTCGCGACTGCTGGCGCGGATCCTCAACCGCCTCCGCGAGGGCATGATCGTCGGGTGAGGGCCCTGCCCCGGGGGCGCGGGTAGCCGTGCGGATCAGGGTGAGCCGGATTCGCCAGGAGCACCACTCCCGAATTGCGCAGCACCCCCGCGCCCCTGAGGTGCCGCCCCTGACGGGCCCCGGTCCGGTCAGACGATGCGGCGGAGGAATTCCTCGGGGGTGTGCGGCCAGTCGACGAAGGCGGACTCGCAGCCCGCGGGAACGGCACGGTAGGTGCGGTCCAGGAAGGCGCCGAGTTCCGCCGTGCCGAGCCGGACGTCCGCGCCGCCGCCCGGGCAGCGCCACTCCAGCAGCACCCCGCCGTCCTCGTCCGGCCGCACCCGCAGGTCGCCCGCCCCGGCGCAGCCGTACCGGCCCTCGGCCAGCAGGTCGCGGCCGACCGTCCACCGCGGGCCGTCCTCGACCGCGCCGCCGTCCTCGACGACCAGCGTCTCCGTCAGCCGGGCCGGCCCGGGGAAGCACAGCGCGACGGCGTACGGGTCGTCGGTGCGGTACCGCAGCACCACGCGCACCCGCCGTGGCCGGGTCCCGCATATCCGCGCGGTCGTGTGCCGTTCGATCGTCTCCACCATGCTGCGTCCCTCCGCTCCTGCGTGACCCGGGCCGGTGCCCGCCGGAGGGCGCTTGCCCCGCCGCCGGGCGTCCATGCGGGGCGGGAACGGCGGATCCCGGCCGATTCCGCCGCAGCCCCGGCGAACTCCTCGACGGTCCGTCACCAGGGCTGCTGCGGAAGGGGGTTTGGTCGCGCCGGGAGCGGTGAGGCGGTACCGCCGAAGCCCGTCCGGACGCCACCTCGGGCCCGGACCCCACCGGAAGGAGAGCCCATGTCCACCGTGGCCGTCCTCCTCGTGGTCCTGCTCTGCGCCGCCGCGGCGGCCGCGGCGCCGTTCGTCCTGCAGCGCGTGCGCACGCGCCGGCTGCGGACGCGGTTCGGACCCGAGTACGAACGTGCGCTGCGCAGCCACGGCGGCGACGTCCGCCGTACCGACCGCGAACTCGCCGACCGGCTCGCGCTCCGCCGCGGCCTGCGGCTGACCGGCCTCCCCGAGGCCGACCGCGAGCGGTTCACGACCTCGATCAGGGGAATCCAGGTGCTCTTCGTCGAGGACCCGCCGCGGGCGGCCGCCGAGGCGGAGCGGACGCTGCAGTCCCTGCTGGACCGGGTCGGCTACCCGGCCTCCGGGCGGATCGAGGCGCTGTCCGTCGACCACGCGCGGCGCCTGGCGGCGTACCGCACGGCCCGGGAGACCCTCGG
Organism: Kitasatospora arboriphila; assembly: GCF_039528095.1. Taxonomy (NCBI): domain Bacteria; kingdom Bacillati; phylum Actinomycetota; class Actinomycetes; order Kitasatosporales; family Streptomycetaceae; genus Kitasatospora; species Kitasatospora arboriphila. Next base: position 11,383 of record NZ_BAAALD010000122.1, on the reverse strand, counting down.
CCGCGCCGACGGCGCCGGCGCCGACACCGAGGAGCTGCGGACCGCGCTGCTGGCGATCCGCGGCCTCACCCTGGAGGTCCTCGGCCGCGAGCACCCGGCCCCCGCCGAACGGCCCGCCGCACCCCGGCCTGCCCCGGCGAAGACGCTCGGCACCGGGACGCCGGACGCCGAGCGGCCGGCACCCGCGACCGGCGCGTCGGCCCCGGCGAAGGCGTTCGGCCGACGTGCCGTCAACTCCTGACCGGCCCGCCCCGCCCGTCCGTCCCCCACCGGTCCGTCCGGCCGCCGCCGTGCCGGGCCGCACCCGGCGGGCGGGCGGGTGACCCGATCCACCCACCACCCCTGCGAGGAACGACATGACCGAGGACCGATCGCACGACACCGAGCACCACCGTCCGGACGCGCCCGCGCCCGCCCGGCGGGTGCCGTTCCCCCACCAGCCCGACGCCTCGTCACCGCGGGCGGACGTCGCCGGGGCGGACCTGCCCGATCCGCCGCAGACCGGCGACGGGTTCGGCGGCTGGCTCGACCGGCAGCAGGTGGCAACGGTCTCCGCCGAGTGGGAGGCCGTGCAGGCGGGCTTCGTCGACGACCCGGCGGACGCCGTGCGGCGCGCCGACGAACTCGTCGCCCGGGCGGCCGACCTGGTCACCGAGGCCGTCCGCCGGCGCCGCGAGGACCTGCACACCGAGCCGGGCACCCCGGCGGGGCCGGACGCCGGGACGGAGCGGCTGCGGCTCGCCCTGCGCGACTACCGCGGCGTCCTGGACCGCCTGCTGGCCTCCTGACCCCGACCGTCCCGGCCCCCGCGGGCCGGCCGAACCCGCAGCCACAGACACCTACGGAGGACCATGTCCGTGTGGACCGCCCTGAGGCCCGCCGCGGTCGCCGCGGCCGCACTGCTCGCGATCCTGCTGCTGGACCGGGTGGTGCTGGCGGTGGCGAGACGTCCGGCGGCGGGCCCCCACCGCCACGTGATGCTGCCGTGCCGGGTGCCCGGACTGCTGACCCTGGGCGCCCTGCTGCTGCTCGCGGCCGAACCGGCCGCGGGCCTCCCGGAGGCCGTCCGCGGGCCGCTGCGGCACGGCCTGGTGCTGCTCGCCCTGGCGGCCGGCGCGTGGCTGCTGGCCCGCGTCGTCGCCCTGCTGATCGACACCTCGCTCGCCCGGTACGCCACCGAGCGGCGCGACCCGGCGCGGATACGGCGGGTCCGCACCCAGACCGGCATGCTGCGCCGGCTGACCAGCGCCGGCATCGCGGTGCTCGCCCTGGCGGCGGCGCTGATGACCTTCCCGGCCGTCCGCTCGGTCGGCGCCAGCCTGCTCGCCTCCGCCGGCATCCTCGGCCTGGTGGTCGGCGTGGCGGCGCAGAACACGCTGGCCAACCTGTTCGCCGGGGTGCAGCTGGCGTTCGGCGACATGGTGCGGCTCGGCGACGAGGTCGTCGTCGCCGGCGACTGGGGGACGGTCGAGGAGATCACCCTCACCTGCGTGGTCATCGCCACCTGGGACGAGCGGCGGATCGTCATGCCGGTGTCCTACTTCGTCGGCCGGCCCTTCGAGAACTGGTCGCGCCGGGACCCGGCGATCACCGGGACGGCACTGCTCCACCTCGACCACCGCACGCCGGTGCCGGAGCTGCGCGCCGAGTTCGAGCGGCTGCTCAAGGAGAGCGAGTGGTGGGACGGCCGGGGCGCCGCCCTGCAGGTCGTCGACACCACGCCGACCACCATCGTGGTGCGCGCCCTGATGACCGCCCGCAGCGCCGCCGACGCCTTCGAACTCCGCTGCTGGGTCAGGGAACGGCTGATCGGCCACCTGCGCGAGCAGTACCCGGAGGCACTGCCGCGGGTGGCCGTCGACCCCGCGCGCGGCTGACCGCGGCGGGGCCCGCTCCTACTGCGGCTGCCGGGCGGCCTGCGCCTCGGTGAACTCCTTGAAACCGGCCAGGCCGTCCAGCACCCGGCGGTGGGCGAAGCCGAGCGCGGCCGCCAGGCGGTCCGCCAGCCGGGCCGGCCGGACGTCCAGTTGCAGCATCACCGTGGTCCGTCGGCCGTCCACCCGGTGGAAGGTCACCACACCGCTCTGCCGCAGGTCGCCCGTGACGGACGCCCAGGCGATCCGCTCGTCCTCGATCCGCTCGGTCACCCGGGCGTCGAACTCCCGTATCGCGCCGCCGGTGCGGACCGTCCAGCGGGTGAGTCCGGAACCGGCCCGTTCGACCCGGAGCACGCCCCGGAAGAACAGCGGGAAGTCCTCGACCCTCGCCCACTGCCGGTACGCCACCGGCACCGGCACCTCCACCCGGACGGACTGCTCGACCCGTGCCATCGCTCGCCACCTCCGCATCGCGCCCGCGGTCACCGTCCGGTGACCGCCCGTCAGACCGTCTGTCCCCGCCGCGCCCGGACATGCCCCCTCCGGCAGCGAATTGCGACCGGCCCCGGGTGACGGCGGCGAGCGGGGGTAGACGCGCCCCGGCCCGCCGCCCCGGCGGACCGCGGCAGCGACGACGGAGGAGAACCCATGGGCATCGGCGGATGCATCATCCTGTTCGCGATCGGGGCGATTCTCGCCTTCGCGGTGGACTGGCACCTCTCGGGTGTCGACCTCGACACCGTCGGCTGGGTGCTGATGGCGGCCGGCCTGCTCGGCGTCGTCGTGTACGCGAGCGCGCTGCGCCGGCGCCGGCCGCTCGGCCGCCCCGTCGACGAGGTCGTCGAGGAACGCCGCTACTACGAGGGGCCGTGACGCGCCCCGGGGAGGACCACCGATGGACACCGAGGACCGCCGCGGACGGCGGTACACCGGAAGCTGGGCCTGGCAGCGCCGAGCGGCCTGCCGGGGCAAGGACGCCGCACTGTTCTTCCACCCGGCCGGCGAGCGCGGCGAGCGCGGCCAGGAGCGGGAGGACGCGGCCAAGCGGGTCTGCACCCGCTGCCCGGTGCGCGGCCAGTGCCTGGAGTACGCGCTGGCCGCCGACGAGCGGTACGGCATCTGGGGCGGGCTGACCGAGGACGAGCGCCGCGTCCTGTCGGCCCGGGCCCGGCGCCGCGGCCGCCCGGCCACCGCCGGGCCGCCCCGCCGGAACTGAGCCGCCCCCGGTACGGCGAATCCGGGGGGAATGGAGCCGCCGGAAGGGGGCAGACGACCCCCGTCGCCGGACGGACCGGCCCCAGCAGGGGGCGGCGGCCGGGGACGCGAGAGACGGACGAAGGGAGAGGTTCGGCGATGACGATCCTCTGGGCACTGGTCGCCGGCCTGGTGGTCGGCCTGCTGGCGAGACTGGTCCTGCCGGGCCGTCAGCCCGTACCGCTGTGGCTGACGGTGCTGCTCGGCGCGATCGGCGCGGTCCTGGGCAACGCACTGGCCTCGTACCTGGGCGTGCGGCACACCGGCGGCATCGACTGGATGCGGCACCTGCTGCAGGTGGGCGTCGCCGCCGTGCTGATCGCGGCGGCCTCCCCGGTGTACGCCGGGCGCCGGCGCTGAACACCGGCTCCGGCAGGCCGACACCGACCGACACCGACGAGCGAAGGAGAAGACGATGAGCGAACAGCTGTGGAACCACCACCCCGACAACGGCGACCTCGCGGACCGGGACATCATCGGCTACACGGTGCAGGCCACCGATGGGAAGATCGGCAAGGTCGACCGGCACTCCGCCGAGGTCGACGCGGCCTACCTGGTCGTGGACACCGGCCCGTGGATCTTCGGCCGGCAGGTGCTGCTGCCGGCGGGCACCGTCCTGCGGATCGACCACGAGGAGCGGACCGTCCTGGTCGGCCGGTCGAAGGACGAGATCAAGGGCGCGCCGGAGTTCGTGAGCGAGCACGAGGTGCCCGCCGACTACCTGAACTCCCTCGGCACCTACTACCGCCCGATGATCTGACCGTTCGTCGGGGACCGGCGACGGAGCGGGGGATCCCCCGGATTCCGCCCGGCCGGCACCGGGTACGGTGCCAGAAGCGGACGGCCGGGACGGGCCGACCGGCAGGGAAGACGTGACGATACGGCGGCCGCACCGCGGACGGCCGCCGGCGGAGGGCACAGGACATGGGCAGCGGTGAACTGGGTACGGGGCCGGCGACCGGCCGGGCCGAGGGAGCCGGGGCGCCGCTGCGCACCGCCTCCGGTCCGGACGGGGCGCTGGTCTGCTCCCTGACCGGGGACCTCGACCTGGACGGCCTCGCCGAGGTCGAGGAGCCGCTGCGCGGGCTGCTGGCGGCCACCGCGCCCGGGGTGCTCTGCCTCGACCTCTCCGCGGTGGGGTTCTGCGACTCGACGGGCCTCAACCTCCTGCTTCGGCTGCGGCTGGACGCCGAGGAGTCGGGGGTCTCGCTCGTCCTGGCGCAGCCCGGCCCGCAGCTGAGCCGGCTGTTCGAGCTGACCGGCACCGGCGCGGTGTTCCGGGTCTTCGAGACGGTGGGGGAGGCGTGCGCAGCCGGGTGAGGCCGGTCCCCGGCCGCCCCGGCGGCCGGGCCGCGGCCGGGGGCGTCGCAGGGAAGTGCCGGAAATCCATCAGGGTGAGGACATGAGCAGCAGTTCGCACACCGCCGACGGGCCCGTGCTGGGCCAGCGCCGCCGGTACGCCTTCGGGCCCGCCGGACAGGTCCGGACGGGCCGGGAGTTCGCCGCCAAGGTGCTCCTGGACTGGGGCCTGGCCTGCGACGGGCTGCTGGACGAGGACGTCCGGCTGATCGTGTCGGAGCTGGTCTCCAACGCCTGCCTGCACGCTGGCGGCCCGAGCGAGCTGGTGCTCGTCCTGTCGGACCGCTCGGTGCGGATCGAGGTGCTGGACGCCGGGGACGGGGTGCCCGAGCCGCGCAGCCCGCACCGCTCCTCCCGCCCCGGCGGGCACGGCCTGCACATCGTCGGCCGGCTGAGCACCGCCTGGGGCGTGCTGCGGGCCCCGGGCGTCAAGGCGGTCTGGGCCGAGGTGGCGCTGCCCGGGAGCCCGTGAGACGGCCGCCGGCACCACCGTTCGCGGGCGCATGACCGGGCCGATCGCGGGCAGACGGGCGCCGACCGCTTCGGACCTCCCAGGGAGTCGACCGTGATCATTGCGCAGGCCGGTGCAGCCTCCGTCCCAGCCCCCGTCCCCGGCGTCGTGCCGCTCGTCCTGCGGTACGACTCCGACGACCCGTTCGCGGTGGTGCTGGACTTCCCCGACCCGCCGGCCGGCGGACGGATGTCCGGCGGCGAACCGATCAGCTGGTACGTCTCCCGGGAGCTGCTCACCGCCGGCCTCGCCGGACCCGTCGGGGACGGCGACTTCCGGCTGGTGCCGGTGGACGGCGGCCTCACCCAGCTGGAGTTCCACAACCGGCACGGCGTCGCCCTCGTCCAGGTCGCCACCGACGAACTGCGCGGCTTCCTCGCCGACACCGCCGAGGTGGTGCGGCCCGGCGACGAGCACCGGCAGGTGAGCTGGCCGGACACCGTCGAGGCGTTCCTGCGCGCGACGGAGTGACCACGGCGGGTCCGGAGCACGCCGTGCATGGAACGGCGGGAACGGGGCAGACGCCGTCCGTGACCGCCGGTGGAACGCCCGCCGGCCCCGAAGGGAGTGGTCATGAGCGGCAAGAACAAGGTCGAGAACATGGCCCAGAAGGCCAAGGGCAAGGCGACGGAGACGGCCGGCAAGGCCGTCGGCAACGAGCGCATGACCGCGAAGGGCAAGATCGACCAGGCCGCCGCCGACGCCAAGCAGGCGGGCGAGAAGGCCAAGGACGCGCTCAAGCACTGACCCGTCCGGCCTCGGGCCAGGGGCGGGGGCGCCGCACACCGGCGCCCCCGCTCACCAGTGCCCCGACCCGGCCCCGCCCTTGAACGGCCCGCGGACGGCCGAGGTGATCCAGCCCCCGTAGAAGCCGCCCTCCTGCGGCAGGACCACCTCTCCGTCGACCGTGCAGCGGTCCACCCGCGCCGGGTAGAACGCCAGGTGGTCGCGGATCGCCCCGTAGCCGGGCGAGGGCTCGGGGTAGCTCCAGGCGGCGTTCTCGCTGCGCACCCCGTCGACGACGAGGTCCCAGTAGACGGCCGCACCCTTCCACTCGCACCAGCTGCGCAGCCGGGTCGGCACCAGCACCCCGGGCGCCACCGCCGCCGGCGGCAGGTAGAACACCGGCGGGTGGCTGGTCTCCAGCACCCGCAGCGCGTCCCCGGTGTCGGCCACCAGCAGGCCGTGGAACTCCACGGTCACCCGGCGCCCGGCCCGTTCCACCCGCGGCGGACGCGGGTAGTCCCACACCGACTCCGTACCGTCCTCGCCGGCCATCGCCGCCTCCTCGTTCCGGCGCGCCGGAGCGCGCGGGAAGGGTTCGGAGCCGGTCCCGGAGCGGATGGGCGGCCCGCCGTCACCGGCGGCCCTGCGGTTGCCGGCCGGTACCGGCGGGCAGGCTCCGGACGACGGGAGGTGTTCCGGATGTCCGGTACCCGTGCGGCCGAGGGGCCGAGGATACCCGCCGAGGGCCTGTTCGGCCCGGCGTCCGTCACCTGGCGGGTGCACGCCGACCCGGCGATGCTGCTGGGCGGCCTGCGGGCGCTGCTGCTGCAGGCGCTGCACCCGCTGGCGATGGCCGGGGTCTCCCAGCACTCCGCCTTCCGCGAGGACCCGTGGGGCAGGCTCGACCGCACCGCGGCCTTCATCGGCGCGGTGACCTACGGCACCGGCGAGGAGGCCCGCGAGGCCGTGGACCGGGTCCGCCGGGTGCACCGGCACGTCCGCGGCACCGACCCCGCCACCGGCCGGGCGTACCGGGCGGACGACCCGGCGCTGCTGGTCTGGGTGCACGCCTGCGAGGTGGGCTCCTTCCTCGACGTCGTCCGCCGCGCCGGACTCCCGCTGACCGCCGCCGAGGCGGACGCCTACCTCCGCGAGCAGAGCGCGGTCGCCCGGCTGGTCGGGGTGCCCGCCGGGACGGACGTGCCGGACTCCGCCACGGCGCTGCGCCGCTACTTCGCCGAGGTCCGGCCCGAGCTGTGCGTGACCCCGGCCGCCCGGGAGGCCGTCCGGTTCGCCTTCCTGCCGCCGTTGCACGGCAGTGCCCTGCTCGCCGTCCCGGCCTGGTCCGGGCTGGTCGGCCTGGCCTTCGCGATGCTGCCGGCCTGGGCGCGCCGGATGTACGGCCTGCCCGGCTGGTGGATCACCGACCGGACGGCCGGCCTGGAGGCGCGGGCGCTGCGGGCGGCCGCGTTCCGCCTGCCGCGCAGCTGGTGGGAGGGCCCGTACCTGGTGGCGGCCCGGGAGCGGCTCGGTCTGCCGGCGGAGGCTCTCGGCGCGAACCGGGCAGGCGTCTGACGGCCCGTCGGGCCGTGGCCGCACCGTGCGGAATGTGGAGTTCTCCTGAATGTCATGTGCCGGTCCTACTATATGACTCCATGTCATGTGCATCGACGTACCGCCGGCACGGCGCACGGGTGGGGAGCTGAGGATGGGACACTTCGGGCCACCGGCCGCCACGACCGACCTGCCCGGCCTGGACGACACCGATGTACGGGTCTTCCAGTGGGCCGCCCGGCACGGCGGGCTCGACCCGGCGGCCGCCGCCGACGAACTCGACCTCGACCCGGGCGAGGTCGAGGCCGCCGCCGCCGTCCTCACCCGGCTCCACCTGCTCCGCCCACTGCCCGGCCCCGACGGCGCCCGACCGCAGCTGATCGCCGTCCCGCCCGACCTCGCCGTGGCCAGCCTGGTCGCCCCCGCCGAGGCCGAACTGCGCCGACAACTCGCCGACGCCGAACGCGTCCGCGCCGAACTCGCCGCCCTCGGCCCGCTCTACGCCCGCAACGCCGGCCGGCCCACCGCCGGCGGCGCCCTCGACGAAGTGCTCGAACTCGCCGCCGTCATCGACATCATCGGCCGGCTCACCGAACAGTGCCGCACCGAGGTGCTCACCTGCCAGCCCGGCGGCCCGCGCGCCCCCCACCTGCTGGAACAGGCCTTCGCCCGCGACCTCGCGATGATCCGCCGCGGCGTCCGGATGCGCACCCTCTACCAACACACCTCCCGACGCCACGCCCCCACCCAGGAGTACGTCCGGCGGATCACCGGCGCCGGAGCCGAAGTACGCACCCTCACCGCCCTGTTCGGCCGGATGATCGCCTTCGACCGGGAGGTCGTGATCATCCCGCACCACGAGGCCTACGACGGCGCGGTGATCGTCCGCGACCCCTCCACCGTCGCCTACCTCTGCGCGGTCTTCGACCACTCCTGGACCCTCGCCGACCCCTACGCACCCTCCTGCGCCGGCGACTCCTCGCTCGGCGAGATCAAGGAGGCGATCGTCCGGCTGCTCGCCGAAGGCATGAAGGACGAGATGATCGCCCGCCGCCTCGGCATGTCGCTGCGCACCTGCCGCAAACACATCGCCGAGATCATGGACGCGCTCGGCGCCGCCAGCCGCTTCCAGGCGGGCTACCTCACCCGCGCCCCGCGACCCGAGTGAGACCGCCCCTGAATCGCCCACCCGGCCTAAGGCCGGTCTGGGCCGAGGAGGAGGGGCAGGGCGGCCAGTCGGCGGTGTTGGGGGCCGCCGCCCCACTGCAGTTGGTCGGGCGGCACTGCGGCCCGTAGTTCGGGCCGGTGGCTCAGCAGGGCCGCGAGCGCCGCGGTGAGTTGGAGCCGGGCCAGTGGTGCGCCCGGGCAGTAGTGCGGGCCGAGGCCGAAGCCGAGCTGGCGGGCCGCGGTCGGCCGGTCCAGCCGGAGGACGTCGGGGTCGGGGTGACGGCGCGGGTCGCGGTTGGCGGCGGCGACCGACAGCAGCACGCCGCTGCCGGCCGGCACCACCGTGCCGCCGATCGGCACGTCCGCCAGCGCGGTGCGGGTGGTGGCGAACGGGCCGGGGGTGTCCCAGCGCAGCAGCTCGTCGACGGCGGCGGGCAGCAGCGCCGGGTCGGCGGCCAGCCGGGCCAGCTCCGCCGGGTGGGCGAGCAGCGCCAGTACGGCCATCGCGAGCATCTGCACCGTGCTGTCGAAGCCCGCCAGCAGCAGCATCGCGAGCAGGTCGGCGAGTTCGTCCTCGGTGACGTCCGTCCGGAGCGACCAGGCGGCGACGATCCGGGAGAAGGCGTCCTCGCCGCCGGGCCGGGCGAGCCGCCCGGCCGTGCCCGTCCGGACGAAGGCGTCCAGCCGGCGCTGGGCGGCCGGCACGTCGCGGTGCGCGATCAGGTCGTCGACCACGGCCCGCAGCGGCCCCCGGTCGGCCTGCGCCACGCCGAACACCTCGCACAGCACCCGGAAGGCGAACGGCGCCGCGAAGTGCGCCAGGAGGTCGACCGGCCGGTCCGCGGCCAGCGCGGCGAGCTGCTCCCCGGCCGCCCGCTCCACCAGGGGGCGGTATGCCGCGATCCGGGCCGCCGAGAGCGCCGGGGCGGCGAGCCGGCGGATCCGGGTGTGGTCCGGCGGGTCGTAGTCGACCAGGGTCATGTCCAGGGCCCGGCGCGGCCGGCCCGTCACGGGCGGCGGGGTCCGGGCCAGCGAGAGCCGCGGATCGGTGAACGCCGCCCGGACGTCCTCCTCCCGGGTCACCACCCAGACGGCGCGGCCCGCCGGGGTGGTGACCCGGGCCACCGGGCAGGACTCGCGGAGCCCGGCCAGCACCGGGTGCGGGTCCGCGGTGAAGCGGCCGCCGAGCGGCGAGTGCGCGGTCATCGCCTTCCCCTTCCGTCCCGGCCCGCTCAGTGCGCGGCGAGCAGGTCGCGGACGGCCTCCAGGGCGCGCAGCCCGGCGGCCCGGCCGGCGTCGTCCAGGTCCCGCAGGACCCGGGCGGCCGCGGCCTGCCCGGCGTCGGCGGCCCGGCGCTCCAGCACCGCCGCGAGTGCGGTGGCGGCCTGCCGGGCGAACAGCGCCAGCAGGTCGAGTTCGCCGAGGCTGGCGCGGGCCTGCGGCGCCGGGTCGAGCACCTCCAGCACGCCCAGCACCCCGTCCGGGCCGAGCAGCGGCGCCGCCATCAGCGCGTTCGGCACGTACGCGGTCTTCTCGGCGAGGTCGCGGGCGAACCCGGCGCTCTGCGACAGGTCGTCGACCACCATCGGCTCGCCGGACCCGGCGACCCAGCCGGCGATGCCCCGTCCCGCCGGGAAGCGCATGCCCACCAGGAAGTCCTCGCCCTCCCCGGAGACCGCCTGGAAGACCAGTTCGTCGGCCTCCCGGTCGAGCAGGAAGATCGAGCTGGCGGCGGCGCCGAAGATGGCGCGGGCGGTGTCGACCACCGACTGCAGCAGGTCCCGGGCGACCGGGTCGGTCTCGGCGGCGCGGCAGGTTCCGTTCATCGGGCACCCCTGGTGGTGTTCTCGAGGCCGTTGCCGGCGCGGACGTTGGACGCTGCCTGGTACAGCGCGCTCTTGAGCTGGAAGACCGTCAGCTGCGGGTGCTTGGCGAGCACCCGGGCGGCCAGGCCGGCGAGGTACGGCGTGGCGAAGCTGTTGCCGGTGGTGCGGATCGTCGCGCCGCCCAGCCAGGGCACCGTGACGTTCTGCCCCGGCGCGAAGAACTCGACCGGCGGGGCCGGGTTGTAGAGGAGGAGCTCCGGGTCGTCCTCCTGGTGGCTGCCCACCGAGATCACCGAGGAGAACCGCCACGGGAAGCTCTCCACCGGGGTGTTGTGCGCCGAGGCGATGATCGCGGTGCGGTGGAAGTACGCCTCGTCGGCGAGCGCCCGCAACTCCTCGGTGAACCGCGTCCGGGTGGTCGACAGGCTCAGGTTGACCACGTCGAAGCGCTGCTCGACCGCCCAGCGCAGCCCGGCGAGCAGCACGTCCCCGCTGCCGGAGAACCGCTCGCCGAGCACCCGGACGCTGTACAGCTCGCAGTCCGGCGCGGTGCGGCGGACGATTCCGGCGCAGGCCGTGCCGTGCCCGCAGACGTCCCCGGTGTCGGTCGGCTCGACCCGGATCCCGTCCTCGTCCTTGAGCACCACGAACGAGCCGTCCACCGGCCCGACCATCGGGTGGTCGCGCTCGACGCCGCTGTCCACCACGCACACCCGCACCCCGCGGCCGGTCGACCCGCCCCACGCCCACTCGGGTGTCACCTCGGGGCCGTCGGCGGCGACCGGGATGTCCGCCGGACTGCGGCCGCGCAGGCTCCAGGTGAGCGCGGTGGGACTGGTCATCGCTGTTCCTCCTGTGTCGTTCCGGCCGCCGTGGTGCCGCCCGCCTCCGTTCGGGCCGCCGCGGTCCCTCCTGCCAGGGCGGCCACGGCGGCGGCCCTGCGCCGGCCCGCGGCGTGTCCCTTGGCGGCGTGCAGGGCGCCCGCCGCGGCGGCGGGCGTGCCACCGGTGGACGCCCCGGCGTTCAGGGCGAGCGGCACGGCCCCCAGGGCGAGGACGGCCGCCGCGCCGGCCGCGGCGAGGGCGAGCCTGCGGCGGGCGGCGGGGCGG
>NZ_BAAALD010000121.1:0-19533 GCF_039528095.1 Kitasatospora arboriphila | reverse complement strand
GGTGCGCATCAGCGCACCGGGCCCGGCCACTTTTCACGCCCCGAGACTGCATCGGGCACCCTGCCTGACGGCGGCCCCCGCCAGAACCCGGTACGGCATGGGGCCGGCCGGCCTGGGACTGCACGGGCGTCGCCGCCGCCGACGAACTCGACGGCCTTGCCGAGCAGTGAACACAGCGGCTGCGCCGCGAGAACAGCGACGAGGCGACCGGGCGGCGACATCCCCGCCCTCCTCCCCAGGGTCGCCCTCCTCCCCAGGGTCGCCCGGCTCGCCGCGAGCGCGCCGGCCGCCGACGAGAGCGCCCACCGCCGGCTCCACCGACCGGCACCCAGATCGCGCCGCCGCTGGCCCGGGGTGTGCCCTGGCAGAACGGCGGCCCACTCTGGCATACGGTGAAGGGAGCCAGGGGGGAACTCCCGGGCCGGGGGAAGGGATGAGTTCGTGCTGGAGACCGAGCTGCGCCCGGGGACGACGTGTGACGCCGTACCCGGGCCGGGGGAAGCCGGCCGCACCGAAGCCGGGGTGCTGCCGACGGCGCTGGGGCAGATGCTCGCCCTGATCGGATGGGTCGGCGGGGGCAGGCAGTTGACCACGACGGGGCAACTGCTGCGCGCGGACGCGCGGGAACTCGTCGATCTGCTGGAAACCGGCGGCAACGAGACCGGAAGCCGCTCCGCCGCGCCCCTGCGCGGTGTGCAGGTGCTGCTGGCGTGGGCCCACATCGCCGACCTGGTCGCGACCGACGGCCCGCGGCTGCGCCCCGGGCCCGCGGCCGGCCGCCTGCGGGAGGACCCCGCAGCGCTCCAGGATGCGCTGTTCGCGGCCGTGTCACGATTCGAGGACTCCCGCTGCGGCTGGCAGTCCGTCCGCCTCCACCTCGAAGGCCCGGCGGACTTCAGCGCCGGCCTTCCCGCCCTGTGGCGGCGCCTCGATGCCGGGCCACTCACCGAGGACGAAGCCGCCCGGACGGTCTGGGACGAACTGACGGCCCGCCACCAGCTCGAGGAACGCCAGCCCGCGGGCCTGACCTCCTGGAAGGTCGTGGTGGCCCGGGACGTCGTCAGGGCACTCGGCCTCTACGAGGCCGTGGGCGCGGTCCGGATCGAGGACGGCCGCATCGCTGTGACCGGCTACGGCCGCAGCCGGGCGCTGCCCGGGACACGCGACGACGCCGCCGCCGGCCCGCACGGGCCCGGCGAGGCATTCGTCCACTGGCCGTAGGCACACCCGTTGTCTCGTCCCTCCCCGGCTGGGCGTCCGGCCCGGCGGGGCCGGTGCCGTGCCGGCGAGCGGCGGCACTGCGGGGGCGGCGGGTGGGTGGCGTCGGTGGTGAGGGACCAGGAAATTGACAGTGGCTGTCGCCACAAGGCCGCCGGTCGAGTTCCGGCGGCCTTGTCCTGTTGGCGGTGTGCCGGCGCCGCGCGGCCGGCCATGCGTTACAGGAAGACGATGACAAGGGCGGTGCCGTCGGTGACACCACCTGCGGCAGGCCGGCAAGGACCGCGTCGACGAGGGCGCCGGGGCTTTCCCCGAGGGCGCAGCGAGTGCCCCGGGAACCGGCGCCGCTTTGAACGACACCGCCGGCGTCGCGCCGAGCTCAGCCCGGCCGGCGTCCGCTCACCGTTCTCCCCACGCTCCGTCAGCGCCTTCTCGATCACGGAACCAGCACTCGGACGATCAGGCCTGTCATCAGGGGAAGGCAGCCGGATGCGGCCACCGGAACACCTCCTCTGGGCTGCTCCACCGAACACTCCCAGATCAAGTACCGGTCACGGCGGGGCCCTCGCAGCGCGACGCGGCAATCCACTGCTGCCCCGTCCGGGTAGGCCCCGGATTGGGCGGCCGCGGAGCGTGGGACACGGAGGAGATGACGAGCTCTCCAACCGGGCACCCACGCCACCTTCGGCCGACTGCACGCACCGCTGCGCCCACCCCCGGGCCGGCCCTTGCACCCGCCGCGGTGGACGCGGCCGGCCCGTTCTCGGCCGTGGCCCGCCGCCGGGTCCGGAGCACGGAGCGCCTGCTCCCGGGCGGCCAGGCGGTGGCCACCCCCCGGCACGAACCGGCGTACCCGGCCGCCCGGGCGCGCCCATGACCGGCGACGACACCGCGGCAGGCGACGACACCAGCACCTGGGCGAGGCGACCCGGCGGCCGCCTGCCCGGTGACATCGCCGCCAGGATCCGAGCGGCCCGGGAAGCAGGCGTCGAGGAACGCCACATCCGCCTCATCCTCGCCGAGGCCTTCACCACGCCCACCACCACCCACACGACCACCCGCGACGAATGAACCCCGCCCCCCCGACTCGGCGGTTCACGAACCGTCCTGACGGGCAGCCATGGCACCCCGGAACAGCCGGCCGAGCAGCACCCGCCCGCCCGCATACTGCCGGGGCGCGCCCCACCGCGCTGCCCCGACACGACCTTCTCCACAGCCGCGGCAGCCCCGGACCCCGCCCACCCGCCTCGCCCGCGGCTTTCCCATGTCCGGGAGGCCAGGAGTTGCCGTCGACGGTGCCGGAGCGGCGGTAGGCGCTGGAGGTGTCGGTGCCGAGGACGGCCAGCAGGTCGAGGGCGCCGGCCAGACGGGCGCCGGCCAGCCGGGCAGGGATGCGGCCGGCGGCGTCCAGGGCGGTCCACCGGGCGGGGGAGAGAGCCGGGTACCGCAGCCCGGGAACGGCGGCCAACAGCGCCACACCCACAGCGGGCCAGCGGGACAGGTCGAGGGCGCACAGCGCCGGGAGGGTGCGCAGCGGGGCGAGATCGATCGGGGTGGTGGCGCCAACGGCGAGTGCGGCGAGGTGCCGGTGACCGGTGAGCGGGGTGAGGCCGGCGCCAACGGCGAGGTCAACGGCCAGGTCCTCGACGGGCAGTGCGGCAACAGGGATCAGGTCGGCGGTGGCGCAGGGTTGAGGTGCAGGCGGCGCAGGCGCGCAGTGGCGGCGAGCGGGGCGAGGCCGACAGGCGAGGGCGTCATTGAGGTGGACTGCCTGGACGCCCGCCACGAACAGCGCCCCGTCCTGCAGCGAGCATACCGCCGCCGCCGGACCGTCATGCCCGACCTTCCGCCACTCCTCGACGGTCTGGGTCAGCAGGTCGAGGGTGGGCACCAGGACCAGCACCCGCCCGTGCGGCGCGACTCCCGCCGCCTGGCAGCCCGGGAGTGATGGGATGTGGCCGCGTCGCTGCCGCGGTTCCCGGAGATCTCAGCAGGTCGAGTGAACAGCGACGTTAAACGGCAAGCTGAGGCGCTGGACAGCCCGTACGACCGTGTTGCCTGCGACCCGTGGCACGCCGCCTGCGAGTGTGAGCATCAGAAGGTCCACCAGGAGCTGATGGACTCCCTGGCCTGCGTCGAGGTGCTGCGGAAGGAAAAGCACCTGAGGATGGGGGCTCAGGTCCCGTCCTGCGCGTGGATGGTGGCCGAGCCGGTCGATCGGCCTGTAGGTACAAGGTCGATGGGAGTTGCCGGTCGGCCGTCGGGCGCGGTGACGGAATAGCGGGTGTTCAGCAGGGCTAGGAGGCCTGCGGCCTCCTGCCGGGCCTCCTCTACGAGGTCGTCCCAGATGGGAAGGGTGTCGTTGATTTCCTCTCCGTCCTCCCAGTGCAGCCGATCTGGCCACATCTCCACAATGATGCGGGCCACGCCGTCCTCACAGGGAATGACGTCGATGGCGAGGCGGCTCGGCAGACGACCCGCGATGAGGGCGCTGACATCGTTGGCAGTGTGGCTCGCCGTCACCAGTGACTCGGCCCGCTCCGTGCCCATGCACTGCTTCAGCCCTGTAGTGATCTCCCAGGTGTTGACCCCGGCCTGAAGCGCCTCGCGTGCCAGGCGGCCGGTGGAGAGCTGCAGTTCTGCGATGGCTGTGCAGGTGTCCTGGAGGATGAGCCCGGCCAGTCGCTGCGGACTGACCTCGACAGCGGCGAGAAGCGCGGTGCCTTGACGGACGACCGCCCGGACATCGAACCGGCTGCCCGTGAGAGTGCTGGGGCGAAGTCTCTCGACCAGCGACGTCAGGTCCGAGTCGATGTGCTGTTCGGCGAGTTCGCCCGGGTCGCCCACATGGTGCTCGATGTCGCGCGACATGGAGGACTCATGAGAGAGCCAGCCACCCACGGGGCGCCACATGACTTTCCCGAAGGGATCACAGCTGCTGCGGTATTCGAAGCCGACGGTCAAGTCCCAGAGAACGCCGTCGTCCAGAGCACCTGATTGGGGCGGCTGGGATGCCGGTGTGGATGGGGCAGTCCTCTGGTCGGGCAGCAGGGGGCGAGAGGAACCGGCTGATGCGCGGGAGCCGCCGTCCTGCGATCCGGCAGAGGCGGTAGGCCCGGTTCCTTTCTCGGCCGGAAGGTGTGCAGCTGGAGTGGTGCCGTCGGCCACGGTGGTGATCCCAATCCGGAGTGTGAGAGGGGCAAGGGCAGAGACAAGGAGCCAGCCGAGGAGGAGCCCGGGTCCGCGGTCGTGGAGGCACAGGTCCTCTGCAGCCTCAGCCCCCTGCGAGAGACTGGGAGCGGCCATCACAGCACCCTACCATTACATATCTGACTCCAAGTCAAAACTGGAACAGCAGAAGGTACTTGCTGATAAAAGCGACTCACCACGCACCTATTTTATGTATCGCACATGCTAGGGTTTGCGTTACATTCTCGGCCGCTGCCCCTTCTGCGCTGCTGCGTCCCCTTCTCCCCTGGAGGCCCTAGTGCCCGCCGCATCCGCCCCGCCACCCGACCCCACCGCCCCCGCCGGCCCGGGTGCGCCCGCGGTGTCGCTGGGCGTGCACAAGGCCCGGCCGCTGCTGCCCCAGCTCATCCGGGACGCCGAGCAGGGCACCATCACCGAACTCACCCGCGGTGAGGACGAGCGGGCCCTGCTCGTCTCCGCCCACCTGGCCACCACAGCAGGCCTGCCCACGGCCGGTGCGCCCGCCTTCGGCATCGCCGAGGCCCGCCCTGTCCTAGGCGACCTGGTCGCCCACGCCGCCGCCGGCACCCCGCAGGTGCTGCTGCGCCACAAGCGGCCGGTGGCCGTCCTGGCCTGCGCCACCACCCTCTTCCCGGCCACCGCGACACCGCCGCCGGCCGCCCCAGCCGCTGCCCCGGCTACCGCACCCGCCCTGCCGATCACCGCAGCCGATACCCCCGCCGCCCCACCGCAGGCCGCGGCCGCGCAGACCCCGGCCGCGGCGCCCCACACCGCCGCCGACCCCCTCGACCCGGCCGCTGGGCCCGCCGCGGTCACCGAGCCTGCTCCGGCCGCCGGGCCGTCAGCTGCCGCCGCTGCGCCCGCACCCGAGCCAGCTGCCGTGTCGGCCGCGGTGTCTGCCGCCGCCGCGATGCCGTCGCCCCCGCGCCGCCAGCTCGCTCCGCTCGGGACGGTCCTCGACACCCTGTTCCCCGCCATTGCCGCTACGGCCGGGGACGGCGAGCACACTCCGCCGGTGGGTCTGCCGACCGGCATCCCCGCCCTCGATGCCGCGCTGGGTGGTCTGCAGCCGGGCCGGTTCTACCTGGTCGCCGGAGCCCCCGGTACCGGGGCGAGTTTGTTGACGATCAGTGCCGCCCGCGCCACCGCGCTCACCGAGCAGCGCACCGTCCTGTACGCGGCCTCCGGGCTGACCCGGGCCGATGTCGCCGCCCGCGTGATCGCCGCCCACACTCCGGTCGACTACCGCCGTCTGCGCGCCCAAACCCTTGACGACACCGAGCGCCAGGCTGTTGCCCGCACCGCCGAACTCCTCGCCGCGGCCCCGCTGCTGATCGACGACGGCACCGGCCTGGACGCGGAGGCGATCACCACCACCGCCGCTGACGTCCCCGACCTCGTGCTCGTGGTCGTCGACCGCCTCCAGACCGCCCCGGACCCCCGCCTGCCCCTGTCCGGTGGGCCCGCCCTTGCCGACGCCGGCCAGGCCCTGGCCCACCTCGCCCGCACCCGCCACCTGCCGGTGCTCGCCGCCCTCGACACCGACAACCCCGACCTGATCCACGCCCTGGCCGCCGACGTCACCCTCACCCTCACCCTCACCCCCGACAACACCCCCACCACCCCCACCGCCTTCGGTACCGGCCGTCTCCGCCTTGCCGTCGCCGAACGCGACCTCGGCCCCCTGGCCACCCTCACCCTGGCCTCCGACCTGGCCCACGCCCGCCTCACCGACCTCACCCCCGGCGAGACAGTCACCACCGCCGCGGAGCCCGCCGCGCCCTCGACGAGCCCCGCCGCGTCCTCCCAGCAGGACCACCCGCACCCTGCCGCGCCCGCCACCATGGAGGTGCCCCAGACACCCGACACGGCCACCGAAGGCCCCCACAAGCCCGCTGCGCCGCTTCCCGGCACCACCCTGGCCACCGAGACGGCCGCCGCCGCCCACGGCCCGTCCCACGCGCCCGCCACCACCGCGCAGAGCCCCACCCGAACCACCGACGCGGAGGTTCCCGCCACCTTCGAGACCGGCAACCAGCCGCTGCGCCCCACCCGGACCCCCGGCGCCCCGACCACCAGTGCCCGTTCCGGCAGTGCCCGGGCCGCGGCTGCCCGCGGCGCCGGCTACTCGGACCGGGACTACAGCTACTACCTCGACATGATCAGCTCGGCGGTCGACCAGGCCCTGGAAGAACACGGCGGCGACGCCGAGGCCGCGATCGCCGCGCTGGAGAAGAAGGCCATCCCGAACGGGATGGAACTCTTCGACGCCACCCGCGTCGGCGCTACCTACGAACACACCGTTTACCCCGAGACGCTGGACTTCCTGCGCAAGAAGTCCCGCAACGGCGCCGACGACATCTGGGAGGGCCGCCACAAGTGGGAGAACGTCGTCCTCCTCGACGACCTGCGCAAGGGCCGGCTGCTCCCGGTGGCGGTCGATGTCCTGGACACCAACGCCGCCTACTGCACCGCCCTGAAGACCCACCTGCCGATCGGCGCCCTGCAGCACCAGAGGGACGGCGGCTTCGACCCGAAGCGCTCCGGCATCTACCTGCTGCCCAAGCGCCCCGTCTGGGAGTACCCGCACCTGCCCGACCCGATCGGCAACCGACGCGAGACCGGCCCCGTCCTCCTCGACGACGCCACCGTCCGCCTGCTGATCCGCTGCCACAAGCTGGGCCTGTGCGATGCCCCGCACATCACCGAGGCCTGGACCTCCGGCGCCAGCGAAAGCCTGCTGGAGAAGTTCCGCCGCGTCCTGACCATCGCCCGCGAGAACGCCATCACCCTCACCGACGCCGTCACCGAGGCCTACGTGAAGGCGATCTACGCCAAGTTCGTCTCCACCATCGGCGAATCCACCCACAACCGGGACCTGCGCCGCCCCGACTGGATGCACATCATCCGCTCCCAGGCCTTCGCCAACCTCTGGTACAAGGCCCACCGCGCCCACACCCACGGCCTGACCGTCGTCGCCCTGCGCGGCACCGACGAACTCCACACCACCAGCGACACCACCGACTGGCGCAGAGTGTTCACCGAGGGCCGCCTCACCACCCAGATGAAGCTCAAAGAGCAGTACACCCTCCCGCGCACCCGAAAGGCCGCCTGAACGTGTCGACCGACGGATGGAAGAACTTCGGCAAGCACGGCGCCCACCTGGATGCCGGCAACGTCCACGGCAAGATCGCCCTCGGCCGGGCCCTCGAGGACGCCCTGGAACGCATGATCATCGACGGCGGCATCAAGTCCCCGCCCACCACCCGCCGCGGCCTGACCGCCCGCATGCGCTACCTCACCACCACCACCGGCGGACCGGCCGCCCTCACCGACGCCGGCATCACCGCCACCCCCCGCACCATCCGCGCCTGGACCCACGGCACCCAGCAACCCCGCCCCGCCAACCTCGAAGCCATCGACACCGCCTACTGGAACCTGCGCGCGGCCAACGTCCTCGCCAACCCCGGTGGCTTCAAGCAGCACCTCAACAACGCCGGCAACGGCACCCGCATCGAGATCCACCCCGTCAACCAGGAACCCGTCACCCCCAAGTACCGCCGCGACAACCTCCGCCTGCGCAGCATCCAGGTCCGCTACGTCTGGGACGAGGCGGTGGACGCCATGGTCGCCGGCGACGAGGCGAAGCTCGAGGAGATCTGGGACGACGTCATCGCCGACCTCGACTCCGACTGGGGCGCCTACACCTACGTCTCCCACATCGGCCTCGGCGCCTGACCCTCACCCTCCGCCCAGCCGCCGTCCCCCGGTTGATCGGAGGCGAGCCCGTTCCTGCTGGCTGCCGCTGCGGATCTCTCACTCTGATGCCACGCGGCCCCGACTCGGGGCTTCAGCCCCTTTAAGATCATTTACGACATCGCCGGCAGGGCCATTCTTCGAGTCCTCTCACCATGGGGCCCACGTCGCCATGCCACGTCGCGGCCAGCCGGGAGCCGTCCGATCGTATGCGTTCTATGGTGGAAATACCCCCATCTGAAGCCCACGCTCTGTGGAGGTAGGCACATGGCGGACACCAAACAGACCGTCGTGGCGAAGACGTCCCCGGACGGCCGGACCCTTCTCGTACAGGTCACGTCGGTGGACGGTGCTGGCGGCGGTGAGGAGTCAGTCAAAGCGGGGATTCCGGATCTGCGGAACTTCATGGGCACGGTCACCGCTCTCGCGACAGACCTCCAGCAGGCGATAGAAGCTGTGAAGCCCAGGCGAGCCTCGGTCGAGTTCGGGCTGAACATCGCGATGAAGAGCGGCGTGATGACCGCGTTCCTGGTCGACGCCTCTGGTGAGGCGACCGTGAAGGTCACCCTTGAATGGGGCGACTGATCAATTAGAGCTGCATCATGATCGACCGGCAGGCATACCACCGTGATGCGCTCGGAGCCGCCACCGTCCGGGTGGAGACCCGGGATGCGGACGGCTCGGAGCTCGGAAGCGGAACCGGTTTCTTCGTCACCGAGAACTGGGTGCTCACCTGTGCGCATGTCGTCCCGGACGGGCACACCCGTGTGTTTTACGACGGCCAGGAGCTCGATGCCGAGGTGCTGTGCCGGGACCCCGAGGACGGTGACTTCTCCTCCCACGATGGCAGCCTGTATGCGCTGCCAGATGTCGCCTTGCTCAAGGTCACGGCGACGACCGGGCCGTTACCCGATCATGCGTGCGTCGAACTCCAGCGCGTCACACCCCAGAAGGATGACCGGTTGTTCGCCTGGGGCTGGCCCTCTATCGCCGGGCTATCGATGTGGGAGGGCATGCCGATGGACTTCGAGGCGCTCCGGTGCGTCCAGGGGGCCTCGCATCCGCTGCTGAAGACGACGTGTGGCCAGGTACAGCCCGGGGCGAGCGGTGCTCCGGTGGTGCACCTGGACAGCGGCGTCGTCATCGGACTTATCAAACTCACCCGGGACAAGTCCTCCAGCGCCGGCGCCGTCGTGGTCCCCACGGCGATGATCCTCGACGCGCTCACCCACCACGACCTGGAGGCGGCGAACCGTCGCGCCGCCCCCTCCGATGAGAACGCCACCATGGCAGCTCACCGCCGTCGCCTCGGCCGGGTGCTCGCACGCGTCAGGGACGAGCTGGCCGACGTGCCCGACGAGTGGCGCAGGTCCATGCTGGCCGCCGCGTGGGCGGTCGAGGCCGCGGGTCCGGTGGACAGCGAGGACCTGGCCCTGGCACTGCTCGGGATCCCCCTGGAGCAGCTGTGCGTCGCGCTGCGCGCGCTGTCCGGAGCCCGGCACAACGCGGACAAGGCCTGCATGCTGCTCCGGTACGCGGCCTGCTGTTCCTGGGTGCGGAGCCGGCCGTGGGTCGCCCCGGACGGCGCGGCGCTGCTGGCCCGCGAACGCGACGCCTCCAGTCCCCGGGTCGTGCACATCTCCTGCACGGACGGGCTGACCCTGGAGTGGTACGTACGGCGGGCACCGGTCACGACGGACTGGCAGGCCGTCCCCCTGAGCGCACCGGACGCCGAGACCGACCCCGGGACAGGGCTGCCCCTGCGGCTTGTGCACTCCATCCGGGCGGAGCTGTTGCACGACACCACCAGGGTGGAGGACCCGAACGACACCAGGGCCGTCGAGGCCTTGTGGCGGAGGAAGGGAAGCCAGGCGCTCCAGCACGCGCGCAACCGCATCTTCGTGCTGCCCGCCGGTTCGTCCGACGTTGACCGGGACCTTCTCGACCGGCTCCAACAGCAGTTCCCCGCTTGCCTGTTCGTAATCTCCGCACCGCGCGTCTCGCCGGGGATCAAGAGATTCCCGCGGCTGGTCTCCCTCCCGGTGTCGCTGAGTGCCGCAGACGAGGAACAGGCCGTAGAGGACTACCAGGACACCAAGTACCAAGTGGAACTGGCGGCGAACCTATGACCGCGAGCATCGACTACCAGCGGATCTTCGATCCGCCGCTCCGACCCCCGACGGGTACCGTCGCCGCGTTCCGTGTTGGCGACCGGACCCCCGAGCAGGTCTACGTCTACGACGAGGAGATCGTGCTCGCCGTCAACGTCGCGCTGGCCACCGAGCGCCCCCTGCTGGTGCGCGGCAGGCCAGGGCGGGGCAAGTCCTCCCTCGCACCCAGCGTCGCCCACCAGCTCGGCCGGCGGTTCTACCGCAGCACCATCTCCTCCCGTACCCAGGCACAGGACCTGCTGTGGGGCGTCGATGAAGTGGGCCGGCTCAGCGACGCCTCGGCCCACGAGGTACGGTCGCGCTCTCACTACGTCGTGCCCGGTGTCCTCTGGTGGGCGTTCGATCCGCAGACCGCGGCGCACCGCGGGCTCGGCCCGGCGGCGGGCGACCTCCTCCCGGAGCCAAACGAGGGGGCCGACGGCTCCGGGGCTGTCGTCCTGCTCGACGAGATCGACAAAGCCGATCCCGACGTTCCCAACGACCTGCTGGAGCCCCTCGGCTCCTACCGGTTCCGGCGCGAGGACGGAGTGATTGTCGAAGCGGCGGATCCGCCGCCCCTGGTCGTCCTGACGACGAACGAGGAGCGCGAGCTTCCCAAGGCGTTCCTGCGCCGCTGCGTCGTCCTCGTGCTGCGGCCACCGAGCGCCGAGCGCCTGCTGGAGATCGCGAGGGCGCACTTCGGGCACCGAGAGGACACCCTGTTCCAGGACGTGCTCCAGTCGTTCGGCGCGCTGCAGGACGATGACGACGCTGCGGAGGGCGCCGAAGACCGGGCCGAGGAGGACGGCCTCGACGTGAGCACAGCCGAATTCCTGGACACCATCGCCGCCGCCGAGCGGCTCAGCATCGGTCCTGGACACCCCCTCTGGCCGGACATCGTCGGGGCGACCGCCCGCAAGCCCACCGATCCGGACCTGCGATGAACCCCCCGGCACCCGGAAGCACGACCCCGGCACCGGCCACCCGGGAGCGGCCTGGCGGCCGCCGCCCGCCCCTCTCACCGGGCGACCTCGTCCGCGTCGCTGGCCTGTTGCACCCGGCCCGCGACGTACTGGCCCACGCCGCACTCCTGCTGGGCCTGACCCGGGAGCCTGGCCCGCCCCGCCCCCACGTGCCGCCGACCGCACCACCAGTGCCGCCGCGGCCCACCCGCCCGTCGCCCACGCGGGAGCGAGCCGAGGAACGACCCGACAACCGGGTACGGCCCGCCGGCGACGACCCCCGAAGGCCCAGACCCGTTGTCTCGGTCGACCAACTGAACCTCGCACCCGCGCCACCCCGACGAGCACGGGCGCCCATCCAGAGTCTCCTCCCCGCCCCCGCCCCCGGTCCGGGGATGACCGCACCGTCGCTGCTGCGCCCCGACCACCAGCGCGCCATCCTCGCCCAGCTCGCCAGCGCCGTACGCCCCGGCCCGGACATCGACATCCCCCACCTGGTCGAGCTGCTGGCAACCCGCCAAGCCGTGAACGAGATCCCCCGCAAACCCACCCGCACCACCCGCAGCGGCGTACAACTCCTCCTCGACATGAGCCCGTCGATGCGGCCCTTCCTCCGCGACCTGCACCTGCTGGTTCGACAGCTGCGCAGCGTCACCGGGCAGGACGAGGTGTGCGTGCTGCGTTTTACAGGCGAACCGGACCTCGTCGGCGACCTGGACGGTGAGATCCGCGACCGTCCGTACCGACCGCCGGTCAGCGCCTGCGCCGTGCTCATCGCCACCGACGCGGGCATCGCAGCGGCCGCCTCCGGCACACCCCCGCCATGCCGCCGCAACTGGCTCGCCCTCGCGCGGACCGTCCACGGCGCCGGCTGCCCGCTGATCCTCCTCATGCCCTACCCGCCGCCACGCTGGCCGGCCTGGGCCACCCGCCACCTCACGCTCGCCACCTGGGACCGCACGACCGACGTCGCGAGCGCCCGCAGGACGGCCGATCGGGCCGCCAACCTGGCCCGGAGCCCGCTGTGACCGCGGCCACGCGCATCGCCCGGCTCCGCCACCGCAGTCCCGCAGCGGCCGAGCTGGCAACGGTCTGCTCCCTCGCGGTCCGGGTTGAGCCAGCGCTGCTGCGCAACCTGCGGCTGCTGCTCCCGCACGCCGACGCGGCGGCCGAGGCCGACCTGTGGTTCAGCGACCTGGTCACAGCCCGCGACACCACCGCGATCGCGCTCGACCCGGCCGTAGCCGACACACTGCGCCAGGACCTGTCAGCCCCCACCCGCGCACGACTGCTGACCAACGCCTGGCCGCTCGTCAGCTCCGCCCACCACAATGCCCACTGGTCGGTGCGCCTGGAGGAGCAGGTGCACTACCTGGACACCGCCAAGCCTCCGGGCGCCCGCGAGGAGATCGAACAGCTACTGCTCGCCGGCCTGGAAGAGCTGAACCGGCAACGCGACCCGGGCGTGGCCCGGTGGCTGCTCGGTGCCGTGGCACGTCTGCCGGCGGACCTCGCCGACACACTCCTCCCACGCGTCGCCGTGGTGGCCGCCGGCGCCCGCCTCGACGGGCGCGCCGACCGGGTGACCAAGAGCCTCACGACAGCGGAATCCGCAGTCTGGCTACCCTGGCTCCTCCAGTCGCTGCCGACCACACTGCTCCCAGTGCAGCTCCTGGACGGCGCCGTCATACTCGGAGCACCCAGTGAGGACGCGGTCCTGCTGGACGACATCCCCGACACCGACCCGCTGATCCTCGAGGTGCGCTGGGAAGACGGAGAGCAAGCCCACAGCCAGCGCGTGGCGCTGCGCCCCGGAGAACCCGTCCAGGTGGAGACCGGAACCGACAACGTCACCCTGGTCACCCTCGCAGGCCGGGCGTTCCGGCTCGGACGCGCGGAGCGGACCTCCCAGTTCGACCCCGGCGGACTGCGGCACGAGGCACTGAAGGCCACACTGCGTCCCTGCCTCGGCCGGGGGGACGAGCTGGCCCGGTTGAGGACCGTCCTGGCGGCCGACTCGATGGACGGGGGATGGATCGTCGTCCCCGGTCCGCAGGATGTGGGAAAGTCCGTGTTGCTGGTTGCCGCCGCCGACGATCTGCGTAGCCGCGGGGTCGCCGTCATCGAGCACTTCTACGGCGCCGGGCCGCCCGAGCGCGACGATCCGGATGTGGTGGCGGCGTCCCTGATCGCACAACTGGGCGCCGAGTACCGGGTGTTCCGAGCCGCTGCCATCCTGCTCGGCTCCGCGGCGGAGAACAAGGCCCGCCGCGCCAGGCCGGAGCCGGATTCCGTCCTTGTTCTGGAGCAGCTGCTACAGGCACTGGCCGACCAGAAGACTCTTCTCGAACGTCCGCTGGTGATCCTGATCGACGGCCGCGACGCCGTCGGCCACAACACAATCGTCGAACAGTCGCCCGTGCCGCTGCCCGACTGGCCACCGGACGGTGTGCGGTACGCGGTCGGGGTGCGGGCCGACCGGCCCGTTCTCGATCACCGACGGCCGGGGCAGCAGCGGCGGCAGCGGCGATGGCAGGTTGTCAACCGTGACGAACGGAGCGACAGGGACGTCTGCCATGCCATGCTCGACCGCGACCGTGCAGGCCTGATGGCCGCGTTCGGCGGTGCCGTCCCAGATAAAGCGCTCCTCCATGAGGCCAACGGGCTTCCCGGCCGACTCTCGCGGCTGCTCCACTGGCTCCTAAAGCAGCCTGCGGGAACAGCCGCGCTCGACGCGATCCCGCCATCGCTCACCACCCGCTGGGACAATGTCCTGAACACATTGGCAGGGGGGGCCAGGAGTTGGACACAGGGGGACGGTCATCCCCTACGTTTCTGGTTGTTCCTCCTGGTCGCCGCCGACGGGCGCAACACCTGGGCAGACTGCGCCGCCCTCATGCCCGATCCACCGGAGGGCGCGGGCACATGGGAGCAGTTCCGCCTAGCCTGCACCGCCAACAGGCTGGTCTGTCCCTCCGGCGTCGACGACCTGATCCGCTTGACGGACCCTTCAGTGGCCATTCGACTGCGCGAACTCGACGAGGCCGCAGACTTCCTGAACGCTCTCCATCGTCGGCTCGCGCAACTCGAGAGCCCCGACCCGCACGGTGACAGTGCCACCCTGCGCGCCGCAGCAGTCCACCACGCACTCGAAGCGCCCGACCTCCCCCGTGCCATCGATCTCTGCCTCGATCTGAGGTACCTCCGGCTGCGCTACGCCGAGGACCCCACAGCCCTCACCACCGATCTGACAGCCGTCACCACCGCCACCGGCGATCCCCGGGTGGAGGGCATGCGGCAGGCCGTCCACGCCCTGGCCAAGAACCGGGTCATGCCAGCCCACTTCGCTGCCCAACTCCACGACCGGCTACGAAAGGAGATCACGGACGGAGACTGGCTCGACAAGGTATTCCAAGAGCCGCTCGCCCGACCGCCACTGCGGGTGACCCGTGTCCTGGACCACGACGCACTGCGGGGAGCAACGCTGCCCCGCCGCGAGCCCGGCCCCGTCCTGGCCTGCTCCATGCTCCCGGACGACTCCACCCTGCTCCTCGAGCGTGAGGCCGTGCGGTTCCTCGACGAGCCCGTCTTCACACGCGTGCCGCCGTCCCCACTGAAAGGGGCTGTGGCGGGCCCAGCTGGCTCGTTCGCAGCGTGGTCGGAGCGCGAAGTTTTCATCATCCGAACCCTGGTGCCCGCACTGAGTCAGCCCGTCATCATCGAGCTAGGGCGCCCTCCGAAGGTCGTGGACTTCGCCGCCTGTCTCGCCTCTACCACCGTCCTCGCCACACCCGAGGGCACAGTGCACCACTACGGCGAACCCTACTCGAAGACCCGTTCCCAGCGGCTGCTCGTCGGCCACGGCGCCCGCATCACAGCTGCCGCCGACGGCGAGCTGCTTCTCACCGCCAGCCAGGACGGCACAATCAGGCTGTGGGACACCAGACGCAACCGGGCCCGTGTGTTCACCGGGCACCGGGGCGCCGTTCGCTGCGCCACCTACTTGCCCGACGGCCGGACGTTCGTATCCGGCGGGGACGACGGCATGGTGCTCTTGTGGAATGTCGACCGGCGCACCCCTGTGCTGTCCTGGGCGGGACACGAGGGGCCGGTGCTGGCCTTGACGGTGCTGGCGGACGGACGCGTGGTTTCCGCGTCGGCCGACAACACACTCCGCATATGGCCCCCGACCGAAGCCAGCCCGGTGGTCCTCACCGGACACGAGGACGCCGTGACCGGCTGTCTGGAAACGGCGGGCGGCGTGCTCTCCTGGAGCGCCGACGGTACGGTCCGGCTCTGGTCTCCCCGAGGCGGCCCCGCCTGGCACGTGGCGCGTGGCTTCCCCGGGGGCATCCGGTCCATGACAGCAGTCGGTAACCGGTACACGATCCTCTGCGGCGACGGTTCGGTCGAGGCCCGGATCCTGCCAACCAGGCCATCCGACGTGCACGTGGGCCTCGGCTGCCTCGCCGTGCGGAGCGAGGATGTACTCGCGGGAGTCGAGTCGCAGATCGCGGTGGTGCACCGAGACGGTACCCCCAGAGCGCCCCACCGGGTGCGGTTGACGCCAGCGATACTGTCCACCACTCCGGGAGAAGAGCAGGCGGCGCTCATGGACGAAGAGGGAGAGATCTGGACCCTGGACAGTGAAGGCCGGACCTCGCCCCTAGCCGAGTCACTGGGTGGTGTGCATCTGGGGCTGGATAGGTCCACTGACATCGTCGTGGGCCAGGAGACCGTATACCGTCACACGGTCTGGCTCGTGGTGCGATATCCCGGGACGGTGACCGCGACGAGAGGCCGGGTACTGCAGATCGCGAGAACGGACGGATCGTTTCTCAACACCATCCGGTTGCCCGCGACCGTCACGGCGCTCGCTAGCGGTGGTCCGCTTCCGGACCGTCGCGATCGCATCGTGGTCGCCGGGACCGAGACTGGCAACGTCCACCTCTTCGACGGCGCCACGGGCGAGGAGTGGCGCACACTCGTCAGTGGAGCCAAGAGACCGATCACCGCAGTTGCGGTAGCGGACGGCGGGAACATCGTCATCGGTGCCGGTGACGGAAACGTCCGGATCGTACCCGCGGTCTCGCCGGGGCCGCTCGACGTACGGCACGCCCACGACGGACCGGTCACCGTCCTCGCCACCGCTGGTGCCAGGGTGGTGTCCGGTGGTCAGGACGGCCGATTGGTGTTGTGGGACGTCGCCGAGTCCGAGCCTGTGCACACCGTCGTCCTGGAAGGCGCTGTCACCGCCGTTGCCGCAGCCGACACCTGGCTTGCGGCACGCGACGCCTCCGGAAACCTCTGGTTGCTCGACCTCGACCTCGCGGCACCTCGAACGGTCAGCAGCCCCTTCTCCCAGCCCGGTGCCGCGAGCATCGACATCGCGGACGTGGCCGTGGAGGGAAATATGCCAGACCAGGAGCTCGTGGTCCGCTGCCGCCTTTTCGCCGCGGTAGACCTCGAGCTCCGCGCGGTGCTCCTCAGCGTGGGAAGCACGGAGATGCCGACGAGTATGTCGCTCGATGCCACGACCGCACCGGACCCTGGCTGGGCCGCAGTCGACCCCGACGGCGGCCTGCGGCTTCCGCTCTGGCTCTCGGCTGGGGAAGACCTCGATTTGTGGATGCGAACCCGGTGGTCGGCCGACCTACCTCCGGCCAATGACCTCACCGTGACACTTCGCCTCGCCTTGCCACACCGCGCCTGGCAGTCGGAGATGCTTCGTGTGCAAGGTACGGCGTACAGCGGCCTGCGTCCGACCGGCTAGCGGCCTTCGGCCGTCACTTCAGTCGGCTGCCCTGCCGCGCCGGACCTGATCCTCTTGCCTCTCGAGCCTGGCCGCGTGGAGAGGACAAGCAGCCACCCACCCCGCCCGTCCAGACCCACCGCTGCGCCGTCTGTCGGAGCCCCCGAGCCCCGAAAGCCTCCAGCAGCCCATGGAACCTCATCCCGGCACCGCCCCGGCCGCAGAAGAACCCGAGTGCACCCACAGCCCGCTCCCCACGCCCGCCCCCACCGTGCAGACCCTTCTGTTGCAGAGCCCCCCGAGTACGCCAGGCACCGCCGCTGCGCCGCTCCCGGGACAGCTGTCCGAGGGGTCTGCCACACTCGGCCCGTGGCGGTGGATCCGACGAAGCTGCGAGAAGCGGTCAGCACAGCTATGTGGGAGCTCCATTCCTGCACCCACCGTCAACTGACCGCGTTGGGGCCCGAGCTCGGGCTGCCGATACCCGGGGAAGACACTGGCACCAAGAGCGAGCGCCTGGAAGCCTGCCTCAAGGCCCTCCCGGACGACAACCTCCTCCCAGCCGCGCAGCGCCTCCTCCACTCCCCGCAGGTGTCCGTCCGCGGCAAGGAGCGGTTCGCCCTCGAGGACGCCGTCTGGGAGGCCGGAGCGGTCATCGAGATCCCGGGCCGGGTGCGCCGCGAGCTGGCCGACGCGATCGACCTCGACGAGCTGCTCTACCGCCCAGACAGGTTCGAGCGCGCGCTGGAACGGTTCTGGCTTCTGGACGACGACCCGGTCGCGCTGTGGACGGGATCGTCGTCGACGAGCCTGCGGGCCCGGATCCGCCGGCATGTGTTCCGCAACCGTGGGGACTGGTCGGTGGAGGAGCTGTTCGAGCAGCTCGGGGTCTTCGATGCCGGCTCCGCCAGGTTCACTCGCTTCCTCGAGGCCCTGGTCGACCCGGCCACGCTGCCGGACGCCGCCGCCCAGGGTCGGCTCGTCGAGGCGATCAACGCGGTGCTGGCACCGGCCGCAATTCGCCTCGAGCAGACCGGCGAGCGCGACGGCTACCCGCACTTCCAGTTGCTGCGCACCGGGCCTGGCGCCGTCCGCCGGCCGAAGACCTTGATCTTCGCCACCACCGCCAAGCCCGACATTCGCTTCCTGAGCGTCGTCGACAATGACCTCGAGGTCCTGCAGGGCATGGACCAGGTCCTCGTCTACGACCGGACCGTCGGCCCGGACGGCCTCCGCTGGTGCGACCTGCAGCAGTGGTGGCAGGACAAGACCGGCACCGACGACACCGAGCAGGCCAAGAAGGACCTCTACAACCGGCTGCTGGCCTCCATGCCCAGTGAGGACGTCTCTCCCCAGCGCGACCTCTACCGGCTCTACCACCGGATCTACGGCGCCCGCGCCTGGACCCTGCCTGCCCTGCTGCCCGAGGTCTGGCTGCACTGGGACCACAAGACCGTCCAACAGCGCGGCGTCGAAGCCCTGCTGAACCACCGTATGGACTTCCTCATGCTCCTACCGGGCGGCCACCGTGCCGTCCTGGAAGTCGACGGCCGCCACCACTACGCGAGCGCCAAGGCCTATGAGGACACCGTCCGCGGCGACCGCGACCTCAAGCTCCGCGGCTACGAGGTCTACCGCTTCAGCTCCACCGAACTCAGCAATCGACACCGCGCCGGCCCCCTCCTCGAGCAGTTCTTCACCGGACTCTTCACCCACCACAGTCTGACCATCCCGCAGGCAGAGCCCCACCACACAGCCCCCAGCACCTGACACCCGAACCCGACCAGGAGCGTGGGGCAGCCGCCCCCCTACACCGGAGGCCGACCGGCCCGCGCCAGCCCCACAACGCCGAGCAACAGCCCACGAGTTCACCACCGCCCCGCTGCGCCTTGTTGCCGACATCCGGCCGCGGTGAAGGGCAGCCGTGTGCGATACAGAATCCGCCCGGTCCACCAGTTGTGTATTGCCGACACCTCGCCCTAGAGGCATTACATATGATCGCCCGGAAGCCGCCGACATCCCGTTACATAGCATCGGCCGGTCAGCCCTCATTCTCTAGTTGCCAAGTAGAATGGTCTAAACCAAATGATAAGGTTTAGACCATATTCAGACCTGACTGAAGGTCACAGAAACCTCTGTGGCAGAGGGAACGGAACTGCTGGTCGGCCCGCGCAGACCTCTCGGCTCCGCCAGAGGCGGAACGTGCCCGGAGGGCACTGAGAACGCTAGAATGAGGACGCACAGCGGCCACGAGACACCCCGTCCGAACCGATCTCCACAAAACCAGCAGGTCAAAGCAGTTCTGAGAGAACCACCCGCCGAGGAAGCCCGGTGCGACCAGAACCAGGCCGGCGGTGACCGCAACCACTCACTACGTCGAACCGCCTCACCTCACACCGCCCCAGCCAGCTGGCGTCGCGGAGCGGCGCCGCAGCATTCCGTCACGGTAGTGACGGCGCGTCATGTCTCCGGAGGAGACGGCGCG
>NZ_BAAALD010000120.1:10350-19551 GCF_039528095.1 Kitasatospora arboriphila | reverse complement strand
TGCGCGCCGAGCTCGCCGTCGCGGCCTTCACCGGCGTGGTCCTCGCCCGCAGCGGGGGCGGGGCCCCCCCCCCCCCCGCCCCCCCCCCGCCCGTTCGCCCCCGCACCTGGGCACGGACATGACCGTGCATCAGATCGGGAACCGGTTCCACCCCGGTGGTGTCAGTGGTGGACGGTACGTTCCTGCTGCGGCTCCGGGCCGCAGCAGGAACTCCGCCGCCCCGGGCACCGGCAGCAGGTGCGGGCGGCCACCCCGATCAGGAGAGTCATGAAGGCCATGTTCCGGAAGGCGCGCATCGCCACTTCCGCCCTCGCCGCAGCCGCCGTCGTCGGCCTGCTGGCCGCCCCGGCCGCGCAGGCCGCACCGGCCGGCGTCGCCAACCCCGACTTCGAGTCCGGCGCCAGCGGGTGGAACACGTTCTCGTTGCCGTTCGGCACCGGGATCATCACCGACGACCCGGCGCTGCCCGCGCACTCGGGCACCTGGAAGGCCGAGCTCGGCGGCCACGGCCGGCCCGGCATGGACCGGATCACCCAGCAGGTGACGATCCCGGCCCTGCGGGTGCCGGTGCTGACCTTCTGGGTGCACATCGGCACCCCGACCCCGGCCACCTTCGGCTACCACGAGCTCACCGTCGAGGCCACCGCGCCGGACGGCACCCCGTACACCCTGGCCAGCCGGACCAACAAGGACAGCGGCAGCGGCTACCAGCAGGTCACCGTGACCCTGCCGAGCGCCTTCTACTCCTCCACCGAGCAGAAGGCCGTGATCTCCTTCTTCTCCGTGGACGACGCCGCCAACAAGGTGCCGTTCCTGATCGACGACGTCTCGATGGCCTACCGGCTGAAGATGTCCCGGCCGTTCTTCCCGCCGGTGCTGCTGAAGCCCTGATGCGGTGTCCGTTCCGGTCCGCCGCCACGGGCCGGGACGGCGGGCGCCCGGCGGGGCAGGATGTCCCGGTACCTGCCACACACCGCCGACCGCACCGGGGAGTCCAGGCTTGACCGAGCAGTTGACCGAGCAGCACCGGCCGTTCCTCTACGTCGTCGTCTGCGCCGCGGGCATCGCGGCGGACGTCGACACCCTGATCGGCGCCGCCCAGGACGAGGGCTGGGGCGTCGGCGTCATCGCCACCCCGACCGCACTCGGCTTCATCGACCGGGAGACCGTCGAGGCGCGGACCGGCCACGCCGTCCGCTCGGCCTGGCGCACCCCGGGCAGCCCGCAGCCGCTGCCCTGGGCCGACGCGATCGCGGTCGCCCCCGCCACCTTCAACACCGTCAACAAGTGGGCCGCCGGCATCTCCGACACCCTGGCCCTGGGCATCCTCTGCGAGGCGCACGGCCTCGGCACGCCGACGGCCGTCCAGCCGTACGTCAACGCGGCGCAGGCCGCCCACCCCGCCTACGGGGCGAGCCTGGAGCGGCTGCGGTCGATGGGCGTGCTGTTCGGCGACGCCGTCCCGCACCGGGCCCGCACCGACGAGGGCCGCGCCGCCTACCGCTGGACGGCCGTCCTCGACCTGCTCCGCCCCGTCCTCACCGGCACGGGCGGCAACGGCTGAAACCGCCCGGAACGCCGAAGTCCGGCACCGGCTCCCCGGTGCCGGTGCCGGACTTCGGCGGGACGGTGGGCCGCCAGGGGCTCGAACCCTGAACCTACGGATTAAAAGTCCGCAGCTCTGCCAATTGAGCTAGCGGCCCGCCGGCGGGCACGACCGTGCTGGTACAGCGCTCGCCGGGGCCGATCCTACCCGGTGATCCCCGGGGGGCCGCCAGGGGATTGTGCGCCGCGCCGCGCCTCGAACCGGTGCGCGGACGAGCGTCAGGCCGCCGGGTCCAGATGGACGGCCCGGACCCGGCGCAGCCAGGCCTCGGCCGGGGCCTCGTCGGGCGCCGCCGGCAGCACACCGGGCCGGTCGAACCGGGCCTCCGCCGAGGCGAGCAGCCCGGCCGCCTCCTCGGGCCGCTCGGCGTAGCGCTCGCCGAGCGCGCGGACCCGCTCGGGGTCGGCGAGCCGCACGGTGACCTCGCCGGTCTCGTGCAGGGCGAGGCCCTGCTCGACCAGCCGGACGAGGTGCCGGGCGTGCTTGGCGGCCCTGGCCCGCGCGGCCGGGTCGGTGGTGTCCCGGGTCGTCAGCTTCCTGAACTGCTGGGTGGCGTAGCCGAGGTAGGAACGGCGGACGGCGTGCTCGCTGAGGAAGGACCGGCGGATGCCGATCAGCTCCTCGCCCAGCGCGGTGCGCACCTCGTACAGGTCCTCGGGCAGCCAGGCGAGTTCGGAGGCGGTGGGGTTGCAGTTGAGCGCGAGCCGGCACCACTTCGCCGCCTCGTGCAGGGTCCGGTCGGGCGCGGTGGTGACGTGCGACTCCGCGGGCCGCTGCAGGCCGTGGAACTCGATGGTGGGCGCGGCGAACAGGCCGAGCCGGTCGATGTCCGAGCCGGCGTGCGCCAGGCCGTACGCGGTGGAGCCGACGATGCCGGCGAGCAGGACGTGCACGGGCGTCTCCGTCCGTCGGGGGCCGGCAGAACCGGTGGGGGGCTGAACAGGCAGTCTGCCCTGCGGCCGCCGCCGGGCGCGACCGAATTGTCGGTAGGTCGCTCCGGCCGCCCGTGCTCCGGCGCGCCGATACTGGGCCCATGGCGAACGGGCTGATGGACAGCGTGGTCCCGGCGGCGAAGCTCAGGGCCTGGTGGGCGCACCGGCAGTGGCTGACGGGAGGCCCCGAACCGGCGCACGCGGGCGCCTCCCCGGCCGAGGTGCTCAGCGCGGCCGGCTGGGCCCGGTCGGTCGGCGGCGCCGCCCCCTACCTGGGCCTGTTCGCCCGGGCCGGGCTGGGCCGGGAGGCGGTGGACACGGCGGTGGCCGCCCTGGAGGTGCACGAGCTGCCGTCCGCCCGCGGCTGCACCTACGTCCTGCCTGCTGCGGACTACGCACTCGGCCTGGCCGCCGGCGCGGGTGCCCCGGAGAGCGAGATCACCTCCGCGGTGAAGCACCTGGGCGTGACCCGGGACGAGATCGAGAAGCTCTGCCTGACCCTCGGCCATCTCCTGTCGCCCGACGACCCGTTGGAGCCGGCGGCGATCCGCGAAGCGGCGGGCGGGGCCGTCCGCCCGCTCGGCGAGGCGGGCCGCAAGCGCGGGGTGTCGACCACGCTGCCGCTGGCGCTGGGGCTGCTGCAGGCCCGCGGCCAGGCCCGCCGGGTACCGGTCAACGGCCGCCTGGACCAGCAGCGTTACGGCTACGTCCGGTGGGACCAGCCGGTGAAGGGCTCCGCCGCGGAGCTCGCCGAGCGGTACCTGTCGTGGGCCGCGCCGGCGGCCGTCCGGCACCTGAGGTGGTTCACCGGGTTCACGGCGGCGACCGCCAAGGCCGCGCTGGCCCCGCTCGACCTGGTCACCCTGCCCGGCACCGACCTGCTGCTGCCGGCCTCCCTGGTGGCGGAGTTCGAGGCCTTCGTGCCCCCCGCCGAACCCTCGTACGCGCTGGTCGCCGGGATCGACGGCATCCACCTGCTGCACCGGGACCTGCCCCGGCTGCTGGACGCGGCCGACGCCGGACGGACCCTGCCGGGCGGGCGGGCCGGGCGCACCTTCGGCTCCGAGGCCGACCCGCAGACCCATGTCGTGGTGGACCGCGGCCGGATCGTCGGGCTGTGGGAGTACGACCCCGGGGAGCGGGAGATCGTGCACCGGCTGTACGTACCGGAGGACGCGGCACTGCGCGCGGCGATCGACCGCACGGAGGCGTTCGTCCGCGACGAGCTCGGGGACGCCCGCGGCTTCAGCCTGGACTCGCCGAAGAGCCGCGCCCCCCGGATCGCCGCCCTCCGCGAGGCGACTCCGTAGGCGCTCGGGATGCCACAGCGCCCCTGGGGTTGACCACTCAAAGCGCGGTCGGGATGTAGTCGAAGGAGGCGACGCCCGGCACGCCCCGGGCGAGGCCGGCGGCCAGGACGGGCGGTACGGCGGCGTGCACGCCGGGCTCCAGCGGGACGTCGGGGTAGGCGAGCCGCTCCTCGGCCGGGGTGACGGCGAACTGCGCGTCCATGCCCGGCCGGTTGCCGCGCGCGTCGATCCGGACCCACTCCGACTGCCCGGGCAGCCGGTACGCGGCGAGGGCGTGCAGCGCCTCCAGCCGCTGGTAGCACAGGCCGGCCGGGATGCCCTCGGCACGGAGCAGGGCGACCAGCAGGTGGGACTTGCCGTGGCAGACGGCGTCGCCCGCGGCGAGGACGTCGGAGGCGCGGACGGCGGCGCTCCACCGGTCCACGTCGTAGGAGTGCGCCACCTCGTCGCGGACGTGCAGGTACAGGGCGCGCGCGGTCTCCTCGGCGCTCGCCCCGCGCAGGCTGCGGGCGAGCGCGCGGATCGCGGGGTGGTCGTGGTCGATCGTGGCGTCGACGGCCAGGTGGGCCCGGTCGTCGGCGGCTGTGGGCTGTGCGGTCATGCGGCCATCCTGCGGGGCCGGGGTGCGGACCGACCGGGATTTCCGCCCTTCGGACACCGCCGGTTCGGCTACGGTCGGGGCCATGAGCGACGAAGTCCTTGTGGTCACCGGCGGCGGACGCGGGATCGGGGCCGCCACCGCCCGGCTGGCCGCGGCCCGCGGCCACCGCGTCTGCATCAACTACCTCAACGACAGCGTCTCGGCGCAGGCCGTGGTGGACGGCATCCGCGCCGCGGGCGGCACCGCGATCGCCGTCCGGGCGGACGTGAGCCGGGCCGACGGGGCGAGGCGGCTGTTCGAGACGGTCGACGAGCGCCTCGGCACGCTGACCGGCCTGGTGAACAACGCCGGCACGCTGGAGAAGCAGTGCCGCCTCGACGAGCTGGACGAGGACCGGCTGGCCCGGATCTGGGCGGCCAACATCACCGGACCGTTCCTGTGTGCGGGCGAGGCCGTCCGCCGGATGTCCACCCGCTACGGCGGCCGCGGCGGGGCGATCGTCAACGTGTCCTCGGCCGCGTCCCGGCTGGGCTCGCCCAACGAGTACGTGGACTACGCGGCCTCCAAGGGCGCGCTGGACTCGATGACCCGCGGCCTGGCCCTGGAGGTCGCCGGCGAGGGCATCCGGGTCAACGCGGTGCGCCCCGGTCTGATCCACACCGGCATCCACGCGCTGGGCGGCGAGCCCGGCCGGGTCGACCGGGTCGCGCCGGGGCTCCCGATGGGCCGCGGCGGGCAGCCGGAGGAGGTCGCCGAGAGCATCCTCTTCCTGCTGTCGCCCGCCTCCTCGTACAGCACCGGGGCCTTCGTGGACATCGCCGGCGGGCGGTGAGCGGCGCGGCGGAACGGGTTTCGCGATCGGGCCCGCCCGGCGGGCCGGGCGGCCTACCGTTGGCCCCATGACCGAGAGCGAGTTCGACGACGCCGTCGACACCGACGCCGCTGTTACTGCCACTGCCTCCACCGTCACCGCCGGTGCGACGTCCGGGGCGGTCGCCGACATCCCGGCACGCCTCGACTACCAGCGGTCCCGGCCGCACGGCACCGTCCCGGACGTGCCGAACTTCCGGGACGCCGGGGTGGGCACCGTCCGCCCCGGCGTGCTGTTCCGCTCCGGCACCCTCGCCCTGCTGACCCCGCAGGGCGCCAGGGCGCTGGAGGCGCTCGGCATCCGGGTCGTCGTCGACCTGCGCACGTCGACCGAGCGCAGCCGCTGGCCGGACGAGCGGCACGGCCTGGACTACCTGGACCACCACCTGCCGCTGCTGCCGGACCGCTCGGAGACGGGCATCGAGTGGCCGTCCGGGTCGCTCCCGGTCTACCTCTTCATGGCCGAGACCGGCGGGGCCGCGATCGCCGGCACCGTCCGCCGGCTGGCCGCACCGGACGGGACGCCCGCGGTCGTCCACTGCGCCGTCGGCAAGGACCGCACCGGTCTGACCGTCGCCGTGGTGCACCACCTGGCCGGGCTGTCCGAGGAGGAGATCGTCGAGGACTTCCTGCGCTCGAACGTGCACCTCGGCCTGGACAAGGGGCCGGTGCCGTACCTGGACGAGAACGGCGAGGAGCAGCTCTCGCACCCGGTGGAGGCGGACAGCCTGCTCGCCGCGCTCGCCCGGATGCGCGAGCTGCACGGCTCGATCGAGGGCTACCTGCTCGCCCACGGTGTCACCGCGGAGGAACTGGCCGCACTGCGCGCCAAGTTGGGCTGAGGGTCCGGGCCGGAAGGGCGCGACACCGGCTCAGCCACGGGCGGGCCGGTGCCGCTCCTCCCAGGCGAAGGCCGCGGCCATCAGCACGGCGATCGCCCCGAGTTGGACGAGCGCCGACCTCCCGGTGCCGAGCGGGACGGTCGCCGCGACCAGGGCTGCCGCGACCAGCCGGGGCAGCAGCGGGTGCAGCCCGAAGGTGCGGCGGATCCCGGCGTTAGCGACCAGGAACAGCGCCGGGCCGGCGGCCAGCACCGCGGCCCGGGCGGTGGAGAGCCCCGCCGTCGGGTGCGCGACGGCCGACTCGGCGCCCGCCGCGAAGAGGATCACCGCGAGCAGCAGCGCGTAGTGGCCGAGGTTGTGGACGCGGATCGCCACGCGGTTGCGC
This sequence comes from Kitasatospora arboriphila, assembly GCF_039528095.1. NCBI lineage: Bacteria > Bacillati > Actinomycetota > Actinomycetes > Kitasatosporales > Streptomycetaceae > Kitasatospora > Kitasatospora arboriphila. The sequence goes on along the minus strand of NZ_BAAALD010000120.1, from coordinate 13,005 downwards.
CGGGCGTCGTCCAGCACCGCCATCACGGCGACCGTCCGCTCGTCGTCGTCGTGGCCGAAGTAGGCCCACCACAGGCCGATGCAGACCGCGAGCGCACAGACCGCCGCGCCCACCGGCCCGGCGGTGAGCTCCTCGTGGCCCGCGGCGCCGGCGCCCAGCGCGACCACCGACTCTCCGAAGGCCACGATCACCACCAGCCCGTGCCGCTCCACGAAGTGGTCCGCCCGCAGGTGGAACTGCGGCAGGTCGACCAGGTACGGGTTGGCGATCTGCAACGCCAGCGAGGCCGTCCACAGGGCGAGTTGGACGGAACCCTCCAGGTAGCCTCCGGCCACCACCAGGACGGCGATGACCAGGTTCAGTCCGCCCATCCGCAGCACCGACCCGCGGGCCACCCCGGCCGCCGCGAACATCCCGGTGTGCACGGCGATCACCAGCAGGTACGCCCAGCCGAACGCGGCCCCGCTGCCGTCGAAGGCGTGCGGCACGGCGAGCGAGACGATCAGGAAGCCCGTCATGCCGAGCAGCAGGAAGGCCCGGCGCGGGTGCGTCGACGGCGGCATCGCGTTGGTGAGCCAGATGAACGCGTCGTACATCCACCAGATCACGGCGAGCATCACCAGCACCCGCACCAGCCCGCCCGGGGTCAGGTGGTGCACCAGGCTGGCGGTCAGCTGGGTGATGGTGAAGACGAAGACGAGGTCGAAGAAGAGCTCCAGCGGGCCGACCCGCAGTTCGGCCTCGCCCTCGACGGCGGTGGTCCTGGTGGCAGTGGTCACGGGCGCGAGTATGGATCAACTCGGCCGCCTGCGGGCGGGATTTCGGCCGCACCGGTGCCCGCCCGGTGACGTGCCCCCGCCCGGGGCACCCGGCCGAGCGGGTTAGGGTCGCAGGAGAGTCCCCGGAGCGAGGAGTACGGAAATGGCGGGTGTCCCGAGCACGGCGGTGGCGGCGGCCGGTCTGATCGGCGGGTACGGCACCGCCCGGTGGAGCGGGCGCCGGGAGCTCGGCGGGGCGGTGCTCGCCGCCGCCGGTGCCACCGCGGCCGTCCAGTGGAACCGCCAGGCCGGCCCGGCCACCGCGGCGGCGCTGACCGGGCTCTACGTGGCGGCGTTCGGCGGCTCGCACCCGCTGGCGAAGAAGATCGGCGCCTGGCCCTCCGTCCTTGCGGTGACCGCCGTGGTGGCCACCGCCTCGGCCCTGGCCACCCGCCGCAGCAACTGACCCGAAGGCCCCGAGGGTCCGGGCAGGCGCCCCGCCCGGCCGCGGGTCGGCCCGGGTGCCGCTCAGGCCGCCGGGAAGCGCGCCTCGAAGGCCGCCCGGTTCGCCGACACCGGTGAGCGGTCCCAGACCGCGAAGACCACCCGGTCGAAGGCGGCGCCGTGGGTCGCCAGGGCGGCGGCGAAGGCGTCCGCCACCACCGCCGGGTCGTTGCGGAACACCCCGCAGCCCCAGGCCCCCAGCACCAGCTCGCGGACGCCGTGCCGGGCCGCCGCGGCGAGCACCCGGACGGCCCGCTCGGCGAGCACCCCGGCCACGTCCACCGGCCGGCCGCCGGAGCGCAGCGCCAGCTGGCCCGCGTTGGGCGCGGGCGAGGTCAGGAAGGACAGCGCGTAGGGCTCGGCGAGCAGCCCGCCCGGCCCGCGGACCACCGGCACGTGGGGCGACCAGATCACCCGGTGGCTGTACCGCAGGTCACCGGAGGCCCGGTGCGCCTCGTAGTAGTCCGGGGCCTCCAGCAGGCACCGGTAGAGCAGCGCGCTGCGGCAGAGGTCCTCCTCCTGGGCCTTGGCGCCGCGCAGGTAGCCGCCGCCCGGGTTCCGCGCCGAGGCGAAGTTCAGCACCGCGACGTGCTCGCCGCCCGCCGCGACCAGCCGTGCGCCGGCCTGGATGCTGCCCTCGGCCGTGACCTCGACCGCCCCCGTGAACGGCCCCGCGCCGGGGCCCGCCGGCTCGTCCGGCCCGTACGAGACCGTGCCGGCCCGGGCCGCGGCCAGGACCGGCCCGATCTCCACCACCGCACCGGCCCGCGTCCGGTAGTTCCCCCGCTCGGCGATCTCCTCGTTCTCGACCGCCACCTGGTGCATTCGACTCATGGCGGTGACGCTACGCGCCGCCCCGGGGAGTCCGCCACCGATTATTCTCATTCCGAGAACAACACCGCGCCCGGCCGCCCGGGAACGCGGACGGGCCCGCCCCACCGAAGTGGAGCGGGCCCGTACCAAGGCGCGTGAGGCGTCAGTTCTTCCAGCGCGGCTTGCGGTCGTCGCGGTTGAAGCCGCCGCGCTCACCGCGGTCACGGTCGCCGAAGGAACGGCCACCGCGGTCGTCACGGCCGAAGCCCTGCGGACGGCCGCCGGAGCGGTGGTCGTCGCGGCGGGCGAACGGACGGCTGCTGCCGCTGTTGCCGCGGTCGCGGTCACCGAAGGACGGGCGGTCGCCGAAGGAGCGGGCCGGACGGTCGCCGAACGAACGGCCACCGCGGTCGTCGCGGTTGAAGCCGCCACGGTCGTCACGGTTGAAGCCGCCGCGCTCACCGCGGTCACGGTCGCCGAACGAACGGCCACCGCGGTCGTCACGGTTGAAGGAACGGCCACCGCGGTCGTCACGGTTGAAGCCGCCGCGCTCACCGCGGTCACGGTCGCCGAACGAACG
>NZ_BAAALD010000120.1:0-10252 GCF_039528095.1 Kitasatospora arboriphila | reverse complement strand
CGGCCACCGCGGTCGTCACGGTTGAAGGAACGGCCACCGCGGTCGTCACGGTCCCGGTCGCGGTCGCGGCCGAAGGAGGGGCGCTCGCGGTCGCGGTCCCGGGTGAACGCCGGGCGCTCGCTGCGGGCCTCGCGGTACGACGACGCACGCTCGGCCTCGACCGGGGCGGCAGCGGCCTCGACGGCGGGCGCCTCGGCGGCGGCCGCACCCTCGGCGGTCTCGGCGGTCTCGGCGGCGGGCTCGTCCTCGATGCCCAGCGCGGCACGCTCGCGCGCCGCACGGGAGGCGAGGCGGTCGGCCTCCTCGCGCAGCTCGGTCGCCCGGCGCTGCGCGCGCTCCAGCTGGCGGGTCATCTCGGCGACCTCGCGCTCGGCGGCACCGGCGATGCCGGCCGCGGACTCGGCCTGCACCTCGACGAGCGAGCGGGCGCCGGTGATCTTGGCGACCTCGGCGTCGAAGGCGTGGTCGAGGATGTGGCGCGAGGCCTCGACGCCGGCGTCCTCCATCAGGCGGAAGACGGTGCGGCGCTGGTGCGGCAGCACCAGGGTGACGACGGTGCCGGAGCGGCCGGCGCGGGCGGTGCGGCCCGAGCGGTGCAGGTAGTCCTTGTGGTCGCCGGCCGGGTCGACGTTGAGCACCAGGTCGATGCCGTCGACGTGGATGCCGCGGGCGGCGACGTCGGTGGCGACGACCACGTTGACGTAGCCGTCCTTGAAGTCGCCGAGAACGCGGGTCCGGGCGCCCTGGGTCATGCCGCCGTGCAGCGCGTCGGCCTTCACGCCGGCCTCGACCAGCTGCTCGGCGACGCGGTCGGCACCCATCTGGGTGCGGACGAAGATGATGGTGCGGCCCTTGCGGGCGGCGATCGCGTTGGTGATCGGCGCCTTGTCCTTGGGCTTCACCACGAGGATGTGGTGGGTCATGGTGGTGACCGCGCCGGCGGACGGGTCGACCTCGTGGGTGACCGGGTTGTTCAGGTAGCGCTTGACCAGGGTGTCGATCTCGTTCTCCAGCGTGGCGGAGAACAGCAGGCGCTGGCCGCCGGCCGGCACCAGGTCGAGGATCTCGGTGACCTCGGGCAGGAAGCCCATGTCGGCCATCTGGTCGGCCTCGTCGAGGACGGCGACCTGCACGTCGTCCATCTTGGCGGAGCCGCGGTTGATCAGGTCGCGCAGGCGGCCCGGGGTGGCGACGAGGACGTCGACGCCGCGCTCCAGGGCGTAGATCTGGTTGGACATCGAGGTGCCGCCGCAGACCACCTTGAGGCGCAGGCCGAGCACCGAGCCGAAGGGCTCCAGGGCGTCGGCGACCTGCATGGCCAGCTCGCGGGTCGGCACCAGGATCAGGCCGCGCGGGTGCTTGGGGCGGGTGCGCTCGCCGTCGGCGAGGCGGGTGAGCAGCGGCAGGCCGAAGCTCAGGGTCTTGCCGGAGCCGGTGCGGCCGCGGCCCAGCACGTCCTTGCCGGCCAGGGCGTCCGGGATGGTCGCGGCCTGGATCGGGAACGGGGTGGTGACATCCCGCTTGGCGAGGGCGCGGACGACCTCGTCCGGCAGGCCCAGGTCGCCGAAGGTCACGGTGGGCTCGGTGTCCGCGGCGTCCGCGGTGTCGGTGTCCGTCTCGGCGTGCTCGACGGTGTCGAGCAGCTCGGCGGAGTCGGGGGTGTCGATGGTGTCGGCGGCGTCGAGACCGCTCGCGGGCATGGCGAAGCGGGCGTCGTCAACGAGAGACATGCAAAACCTTCCGGAAGTGGCACGCGCCAAAGTCCGGGGTTCTGTTTCACAACCGCCTCTATGCGGTCAGCCACGGATCGCCGGAACGCGCCAAGGGCGCCGTTTCAAGGGAATCAGGGCGCCAGTCAAATGGATCAAACGAACGATCTACCACCATAGAGGAACCTGGGGATCAGAGGCAAACCTGCTGGCCAACCCGTTGATGATCAGCCCGAACCTCCGCCGGAACCCGAGGAACCGGGGAGGCTCGGCAGCGAGCCGGAGTCGGAGGGCGTGGGCTGCGCGCTGGCGCTCGGTTCCGGCGCCGGGGTGGCCGAGGGGGTCGGGCCGGTGGGCCCGGCGGTCGGATGCGGCTCGGGCGTCTCCACGCTCCGGTTGGCCGGCAGCGACGCCGACGGGGCGGGCGACGGCCCGGCCGGGGGCGGGGTCTGCGGCGGTACGCTCGCGGTCGTCGAACCGGACGGCTTCGCCCCCGGCCGCGCGGCCGCCGCGGGCACCACCGTTCCGTGCCCGGCGTGCTTGCCGCCCGCCGCCCGCGCCCCCGGCGCCCCGGAGTCCCCGGGCAGGTCGCCCTGGCCGGTGCTCCGGTCGCTGCCCTGCAGTTCGGCCGACCCCGCTCCCACCGCCATGCACCCGCTCAGCCCCAGCCCCGCCAGCGCCGCCAGCGCCGCGCCGGCGACCGCGCGCCGCCGCCTCGACCCGCCCGGCCGCACCGCGGCCATCACCCCAGCCATCTCCCGAGCCACCTCTCGCACCGCCCACCCGGGCCCACCGCCCTCCGGTGCCCAACGCGCGGCGGGGCCCGTCGGACACGGCCGGCGCCCCCGTCCGGGCGGGCGGCCCTCCCCGCGCCCCCGTACGGCCCTCCGCGCGGGCCTGCGAGCGGACCTGCGCGCGGCCGTGCCCGGAGCGCCCGCACCGGGGAGTCGGACGGGGCGTCAGCCCCAGAACGCGTGCGCCAGCGCCGTTCCCGCGTACGCCGCGCCGAGGCCCGCCAGCAGGCTGCCCGCGACGTTCGCGAACGCCATGAACCGGGCGCCGCTCTGCGCCAGCCGCAGCGTCTCGTACGAGAACGTGGAGTAGGTCGTCAACGCCCCGCACAGGCCGGTGCCGATGAGCAGTTGGAGGTCGGAGGAGGCCGCGCCGCGCGCCGCCGCACCGGTCAACAGGCCGAGCACCAGGCAGCCGGAGACGTTCACGGTGAAGGTGCCCCAGGGGAACACCGAGTCGTGCCGCGCCTGGACGGCCCGGTCGGTCAGGTAGCGCAGCGGAGCGCCGACCGCCGCACCGGCGATCACCAGCAGCCAGGTCACCGGCCCTCCTCCCGCCCGGCGCCCTCCGCCGGGCCGCCGTCCGCCTCCGCGGGACCGAACCGGACGACCTCGCACTCCTCCAGCAGCACCGGCCCGAGCCCGGAGAGCTCCTCCAGGCGGGGCAGGAAGGCCCGGATCCGCTCGGCGGTGTCCACCACCACGACCGCCACCGGCAGGTCCTCGCCGAGCGAGAGCAGCCGGGCGGTGTGGATCACCGAGGAGGCACCGAAGCCCTCGATGCCGCGGAAGACGCTCGCCCCGGCCAGGCCGGCGGCGTGCGCGCGGTGCACGACCTCGGTGTACAGCGGGCGGGAGCGGTACATCCGGCTCTCGCCGACCAGCACGGTCAGGCGCAGGGCCGTGCCCCTGAGTCGGCTCATCCCGTCCTCCTGCCGTCACGTCCGTCGTCGCGGTGATCGCCCCGGTGGTCGTCGCGGTGCGGCAGGCCGCCGCGCTCCGCGGTCATCCGACCCGCCGGCCGAGCAGCCGCCGGGTCAGGCCGGCCGCGATCCAGACCGAGGTCAGGGCGGCCAGCACGGTGGCGGCCAGGTAGGCCAGGCCGCGGGCGGGCGCCCCGTGATCGATCAGGCGCTGAACCTCGACGGTGGCCGTGGAGAAGGTCGTGAACCCGCCCAGCACGCCCGTCCCGAAGAACGGCCGGAGCAGCGGGTGCGGCGCCCAGACCTCGGTGACCAGCACCAGGAAGACCCCGATCACCGTGCAGCCGAGGGTGTTGACCAGCAGCGTCGTCCACGGGAAGGCGTCGGGGCCGGTCGGCCAGGCGAGGGCCGCGCCGTACCGGGCGGACGCCCCCAGCGCGCCGCCGAGCGCCACCACGGCGACGGTCGGCCCCTGGCCGCGCAGCACCGGCGGCCTGCCGCCGCCGGCCTCCCGCGGCGGCGCCGCGACCCCGCTTGTCCGGTCCGAGCGCACACTCCAGTGAATCACCCGCGTGGATCACCTGGCACACCGTCACCGCACACCCGACAATGAGGCGGTGGAGATGACCCGGGACGAGTTCGAGACGCTGGTCGCCGATGCCCTCGACCAGATCCCCCCGAAGCTCGCGGCGATGATGGACAACGTCGCGATCTTCGTCGAGGACGAACCGGATCCCGCCTCCCCCGACCTCCTCGGCCTGTACGAGGGGACCCCGCTGACCGAGCGCGGCGAGTGGTACGCCGGGGTGCTGCCGGACCGGATCATCATCTACATGGGCCCGACCCTGCGGTACTGCGAGACGTACGAGCAGATCACCGACGAGGTCCGGACGACGGTGATCCACGAGGTCGCGCACCACTTCGGCTTCGACGACCACGAGCTCCACGAGCTGGGCTGGTCCTGACCCCCGGCGCGCGACACCCGACATCACGGCCGGAAACCGTTTTGGTGTTCCCGCCCGGCATCCCATATGCTTCTCGACGTCCCCGAACGCTGGATAACAGCAGAGGGGGGCCGCAAGCCCTCATCGTCTAGTGGCCCAGGACGCCGCCCTTTCAAGGCGGTAGCACGGGTTCGAATCCCGTTGGGGGCACGCGTTACCGTAGTACAGTGCAGTGCCGCAAGGCCTGAGCGGATCTTCCGCACCAGGTCCCGTGGAGCAGTTGGTTAGCTCGCCACCCTGTCAAGGTGGAGGTCGCGGGTTCAAGTCCCGTCGGGATCGCTCGTCTCGCAAGAGACGTCGCAGTACGGCCAGGTAGCTCAGTTGGTACGAGCGTCCGCCTGAAAAGCGGAAGGTCGCCGGTTCGACCCCGGCCCTGGCCACAGTCGGAGCCCCCGCAGCGTAGATCGCTGCGGGGGCTCCTTCGTGTCTCCCGGGTACGGGCGGCGGGGGCGGGCGCGCGCCCCCGCCGGGGTGGTCACTCCGGGTCGGGCCCCTGGGTGACGGGGAGGTCGCCGGGGCGGCCCCACTCGCTCCAGGAGCCGTCGTACACGGCGAGGTCGCGGTAGCCGGCCAGCTCGGCGCCGAGGGCCAGCACGCAGGCGGTCACCCCGGAGCCGCAGCTGACCACCAGCCGCTCCCGCCCGTCGGCGACGGCCGCGAACCGGGCCTTCAGTTCGTCGGCGGGCCGCATCCGGCCGTCCACCTGGAGGTCGAGGTAGGGCAGGTTCACCGCGCCCGGGATGTGGCCGCGGCGCAGCCCCGGACGGGGTTCCTCGACCCGGCCGGTGTAGCGGTCCCGGCTGCGGGCGTCGAGCACGGTGGTGGCGGGGTCGGCGAGCGCGGCGTCCACCGCGCGGCGGTCCACCAGGAGCCCGGCGCGGGGCCTGGCGGTGAAGGTGCCGGGCTCGACGGGCTCCTGCTCGGCGCCGGCCTCGGTCAGCGGCAGTCCGGCGGCCTCCCAGACCGGCAGTCCGCCGTCCAGCACGGCCGCCCGGTCGAAGCCCATCGCCCGCAGCATCCACCAGGCCCGGGCGCTGGAGTAGATGCCGGCGTTGTCGTAGGCCACCACGACGCTGTCGTCGTCCACCCCGAGGGCGCGCAGCTCGCGCTCGAACTGCTCGGGGCCGGGCATGGTGTGCGGCAGCGGGTCCGCCGGGTCGGAGAGCGCGCCGTCGATGTCGAAGGTCCGCGATCCGGGGATCGGCCGCCGGATCCCCCGGTACGCCCCGACGCTGGCGTCGAGCACGACCAGCCCGGGCCGGCCCAGGTGCTCCGCCAGCCAGTCGGCCGGCACCAGCGGTCCGGGAGGGGACAGCAGACTCATCGCACGCACCTTCTCCGCTCGGCCACCCCGCACACACCGTTCACGGGCGTCCGACGCACAGTAGTACAGGTGTGCAAACGACCGGGGCGTTCCGGGGGAACTGCGCGGGGGCGCGGACGCGCGGCGGCGGCGGGGCCTGCCGGGGGCGGGACCGGGCGCCGTTGCCCACCCCCGTGGGGCAGCGGCGCGCCGGAGCGTGTGGGCCGGGGATGCGGCCGGGCGGCCGCGCTCGGCGGGCCGGTGCGGTCGATCCTGCTCAATGCGTGACCGACTGTCAACTATCGTGGATCGCACCCGGAGGGACTCCCGGATTCCGGCACGGCTCGCGCACCGGAACAGCACTTCTTCCTCAACGATCGTGCAGGATGGGCCGGTCGGGGGATTCTGGCGTAGCGTCAGATCGTTCTATGATCCGCGCATGTCCACCGAATCTGCGCGACCGGAGGGCTCCGCCGGGCCGTCCGGTGAGGGGGCCGGGCCCGACACGGGCTCCCCCGACTTCGCGGCCCGCTTCCGGCGCCTGATCAAGGTGATCTACCCGAAGGACCTCGGCCGCCCCTGGCGGGACACCGAGATCGCCCTCGGCACCGGCCTCAGCGGGACGTACATCGGGAACCTGCGCAAGGGCACCCAGAAGCCGAGCCTGGAGAACGCGGTGAAGATCGCCAAGTTCTTCGGCGTGCCCCTGGACTACTTCAGCGACTCCGCGACCGCGCAGGCCGTCGAGCGCGACCTGCAGCGGATCGAGGCGCTCCGCGACGCCCGGGTGGAGCGGATCGCGATGCGGGCGGCCGGCCTTCCGCCGGAGATGCAGGACGCCGCCCTCACGGTCGTGGAACAGTTGCGCAGGGCGGTCGGACTGCCCGACGACGGTGGCCCGGCGGAGTGACGTGACCGGGCAGCAGGAGACGCCGCTGGGCCACTGGCGGCTTCCCGAAGGGGAGCACGTGCGAGGTGTGGGACGTACCCGCCGCCGGATGCGGGCCGTGGCCAGGCAGCTGGGGCTGCCTCCGCTGAGCACGGTGGAGGAGCTGTGCACGGCGGTCGCCGAACGGACGGGCCGTCCCGTCCGGCTGGCACCGCGCCGGATGCGGGTGGGGGAGCCCTCCGGCTTCGTCGAGCGGCTGCCCGGCGAGGACGTCGTCCACTTCGAGCAGGAGACCTCGGGCCTGCACCAGGCCCACATCGTCTGCCACGAGCTCGCCCACCTGCTCTGCGGGCACCTGCCGGAGGCCGCCCCGCCGGACGCGGAGACCGCCGCGGTGGAGCTGCCCACCATCGACCCGGACGTCCTGCGCATGGTCCTCGGCCGCTCGCACTACGACGACGCGGCGGAGGAGGAGGCGGAGGTGCTCGGCGCGGAGCTGCTGCGGATCCTGGTGCTCGCGCCGGGCGCCGGGACGACCTCGCAGCTGGCGCCCGCCCTGGAGCACCGCAAGGGCCAGCATGTCTGAGCAGTTCGCGGCCCCGGCGGTGTCCGAGGCGCCGTTCAACGCCGTCTACCTGGCGATCGGCGCGGCGGCCTGGGCGGTCGCCGCCCTCAAGTTCAGGGCCTGGCGGCGCGACCCCTCGCCCGGCCTGCTGGTGGTGGCGCTGGCGATCGCCTCGCCGGCGAGCTCCTTCCTGATGGCCTCGCCCGTCCTCTACCGGGCGATCGACCGGCTCGCGCACACCGGCAACCTGGCCACCCTGCTGGTGTACCTGGGCATCACCGGCTTCTCCGCGGCCGCCGTGGTGCTGGCGCTGATCTGGACCCCGCCCGGGGACCGGGACGGCGACCGGATCTGGGACGTCTCCTCGTCCGGCACCCGGCGGCGGATCCGGGCCCGGCTGACGCTGTTCGCCGTGCTGGCCGCACTGATGGCGGTGCTGTTCACCGCCGGCCGGGCGGGCGCGCCGGAGACGCCGCTCACCTTCGACACCACCTTCGCGAGGGTGCCCGCGATCGCCTGCTTCCTGGTGCTGTACCAGGGCGCCTTCGCCTTCGCGCTGATCGACATCGCCCGGGTCTGCCGCGGCCACGCCGCCCGGCTGCCGGCCGGTTGGCTGCGCGGCGGCATCCGGCTGATCGCCCTCGGCTCGGCCACCGCCTGCCTCTACGTGCTCTGCAAGATCGTCGCGATCGGGGCGGGCGCCGCCGCGGGGGGGGGGGGGGGGGGGGGGGGGGGCGGCCGCCGCCGGGAGCGGCGGCCCCGAGTGGCTGAGCACCGCCGCCGGGCCGGCCTTCGCCGCCGTCGGCGCCCTGCTGATCACCGCGGGCTTCGCCGGCCCGGCGGGCGCCAACTGGGCCCGGCGCCGACGCGACTACCGGGCGCTGCGCCCGCTCTGGGACCTCGTCTACCGCGCCGACCGGCGGCTCGCCCTGGAGGCGCCGCCCGCCCGCTGGACGGAGCGCCTGGCCCTGCGCGACCTGGAGTGGCGCACCACCCGGCGCGGCCTGGAGATCCGGGACGGCCAGCTCACCCTGCGGCCCTGGGTGGACCCGGCCGTGGTCGCCGGCAGCGCCCGGATCGCCGAGCGGGCCGGGCTGGACGACCCCGAGCGGGCCGCCCTCGTGGTCGCCGCCGCACTGCGCTCCGCCGTCGCCGCACTGGACGCCGGACGGCCGCCGCGGCCCCGCGAGGAGCAGGCCGTGCTGCCCGGACTCGACGCGGACCCGGCGGAGGAACGGGCGCACCTCGTCCGGGTGTCCCGCGGCCTCGACGGCCCGCTGATCGCCGAGGCGCTCGCCGCCGCGGGCCCGGCATGAGCGGCGCACGGCCGCCCGGCGGTGCCCGCGACCCGTACGCGCGGCTGGTGCTGGAGGTGATGCCGGAGGAGTCCCGGGTCGGGCTGACCCTGGGCTTCGTCCGGACCTTCGGGATTCCGGAGATCGCCGCCGTGCTGCACGCCACCGGGCAGGTGACCGGGCAGCCGAAGACCCGGGCCAAGGCGACCGGGGCGGCGATGTTCACACTGATCGGGCACGGCCCGGGCAGCGCCGAGGGCCGCCGGGTGGTGGAGGGGCTGCGCCGGGTCCACGACCGGCCCGGCATCACGCCCGAGCTGATGCACTACGTGCTGGCCTGCTTCACCGTCTGCCCGCTGAGGTTCATGGACGAGCACGGCCCGCGGCGGCCGGCTCCCCCGGAACGGGACGCCGCCTACGCCTTCCACCTGGAGCTCGCCGGGGCGCTCGGCCTGCCCGTGCCGCCCGGCGACGGCCTCGCGGGCACCGAGGCCTGGATGCGCGAGGTCGAGCGCCGCCGCTTCGCGCCCTCCCCGCAGGCCGGGGAGCTGTGGGCCTCCGCCCGCGGTCTGCTCGCCTCCCGGCTGCCCGGGCCGCTGGCCCCGCTCGCCCCCGTCCTGGCCGCCGCCCTGTTGGACGAGCCCCTGCGGACCGCGCTCGGCGCACCCCGGCCGCCCGCCCTCGTCCGCACCGCGGTCGACGCCGCCCTGCGTCTGCGCGCCGGACGGGCCCGCCGGGCGGCCTGACCCGGGACGGCACCGCCCGACCGCGAGAACCGGGCGGGACCGGCAGGCACCGGACGGCCACCGCCCGCGGCGGCCGGGCCGGGCGCACACTGGAGGTGCACGCCGGGCGCTCCGGCGCGGTGGAGGGGACCGGCAGCAGCACCGCGGCCGGCGGTCCGCCGCCCGTCCCCGGCCCGGAGGTGCCCGTGTCCTCAGCCCCGGCAGCCCCCCGGCGCGGTCCGTCGGCCGTGCTGCGCAGGTGGGCGGTCGGGCTCGGCCGGGGCCGCGGCCGACCGCCCGCCGAGCCCGGTGACCGCCCGCCGGACCGCGAGGCGCAGGCCGCCGCCCTGCTGGCGGTGCTGGACGCGGCGGTGGCCGAGCAGGTCGCGGCGGACCGCGCCCTCGCCGTGTGCGGGGAGCCGGGACCGGTGGCGCCGGAGCTGGCGGAGCTGCTGTCGAGGCAGGCCGTCCGGTACGGGAGGCTGACGGGCTGGCTGCGGGCGCTGCCGGCGGACGGCGACCTGGCGGGCGTCCGCGACCTGGCGATCCGGCTGGTGGCGTACCACCAGTGGATGCTGCACCAGTCGGCCAACCTGGCGTTCGCTGGCCACCACCGCCCGCGCAGCGAGGCCGCCCGGGAGCGGATCAACGGCCTGGGTGCCCCCGCGGACCGGCTGCGCGAGCTGCGCGACCGCCTGCAGGCCGACGTCCCGGAGTGACCCGGCGTCAGCCGACGGTGTGACAGGAACCCCGCCGGCCGGGCGCGGCGGGGTCGGTGGCAGCCAGTAGGCTCCGCAGGAACGGCCGCGTGCAGACCGCCGCGGCCCGGGGGGCGGCCGGCCGGCGTGACCGGCGGGCCGCACGCGAGTCATCCAGGGGGAAGTCCGTCATGCGCATCCGTCCCGCGGCCGTTGCCGCTCTGCTCGTCGCGACCGCGTTCGGCGCCGCCGCCTGCGGCCCGGAGGACTCCACCGGCGGCGGCGCGGTCGCCGCACCGGGCAAGGCGTCCGCCGCGCCCTCCGCCGCGGCGGACGGGCCGTCGACCGGC
>NZ_BAAALD010000119.1:0-19713 GCF_039528095.1 Kitasatospora arboriphila | reverse complement strand
CCCCCGGGGGGGGCCGGGGGGGGGGGGGGGCCGCCCGGCGCCAGCAGGGCGGCCCGGCCGACGGTGCTCGCCCGGACAGCGGCCGACTGCGCCGGCGCGCGCCCGGCGCCCAGCGGGGTGGTGCCGCCGACGGAGGGGAGCTGGACGACGGACGGGAGCTGCACGACCGGGGTGACCGGCACGACCGGGTCCGCGGCGGCCCGCCGGGCGGCGGCCTGCTGCGCCACGGCACGCCGGACGGCCCCGCGGCGGACGGTGTCGGCGGTGGGCGCGCTGCGGGCGCCGAGGACGAGGCCGACGGCCTCCGGCAGCCCGGCGGCGCTCAGCGTCGGACGGTAGCCCTGCTCGGCCCACGGGCGGCCCAGGTGCAGCCAGACGCTGCGCAGCCCCGCGACCTCGGCGCCCGCGACGTCCGCCGGGCCGTGGTCGCCGATCATCCAGGTGTTGGCCTCCCAGCCGGGGGAGGGGGCGACCCCGCAGCGGCGGGCGGCGATCTCGAAGATCAGCGGGTCCGGCTTCACGCACCGCGCCTCCTCCGAGACGACCCAGCCGTCGACGAGGCGGTCGAGCCCGGTGCGGCGCATCTTCTCCACCTGGGGCTTGGTGCCGCCGTTGCTGACGATGCCGAGGGTCCAGCCGGAGGCCCGGGCGGCGTGCAGCGCGTCGAGGTGGGAGGCGGGGCAGTGGATGTGCGCGTTGATGCCGCGGCGGTAGTGGGCGAGCAGCAGGTCCATCGAGTGGTCCAGGCCGTAGCGGCGCTTCGCGGCGCCCAGTACGGTGCTGCGCGGCACGTACCCGCTGCCGTCGATGGTGGTGAACCAGTCGATGTCGGCGGCGGGCAGGCGGTGTTCGGCCAGGAAGTCCACGGCCCACGCCCGGTAGGCGGCGTCCCTGGGCAGCAGGGTGTTGTCGAGGTCGAACAGGAGCAGCGGCATGTCGAGCATGCTGCCAGTGCGGGCACGTATGCATCTGGCAATTGCCAATCGTCGACCTGTCCGCGGGGCGGATTGGCCGAATCCGGACGGTGACGGACCGGTGGCCGAACGCGATGTTTCGCCGGGGCTGTGACGGGTGGGGCGAGCGGGCCGCGAATGCACTGGTGGGAGCGGTGTGAAGGGCTCCGTCGCGGCACCGCGTGACCGCCCCGGTGCCTCGTGCGACCGCCCCGGTGCCTCTCGATGACGGTCGGATCACGTTGTGTGTTCGGCCTGTTGCGTTATCGGGGGTTGTCGGTCAAGCTCCTGGGAACCTCCGTGACAGGTGGCCTCCGGCCGGCGTGCGCGGGGGGCGCACAAAGCGCGGGCGCACGCGGTCCGTTTGCGGGAACCCCGGCCCACCGGGGTCCGACTGCTGGGCCGCGTTCCGCGCTCGTCGTACTCTGAGAGGAACAGGTCGCATCCAGTGGTGCTCGGCGGAGATCGGCTCGGTGCCGAGGGTGGGCCTGCTGCCCCGGCGGCGCTGTTGCGTTCCGTCGGCCCGTCCTCCCCGAACAGCTGTGAGCGATGGCTGGTTTTGAGCCTCCCGTACCCGCCGGTGCGGATGCCGGCGGCGGTGCGCTGCCGGTCCGCGGCGGGCCCCTCGGCGGTCGCTCCCAGGCCCGCAGGGCCGCACTCGCCGCAGCCCGCGCTGCGGCCCTCCGCGCCTGGCCGCTGTCCGCGCGGCGCCGGGCGGGGGCACACGGCCCCGCAGCGGGCCCGGGCGGCCCGGTGTCCGGCCGCGGCGGGCACGGCGGTGCACGGGGCGCCGGAGCGCCCGGAGGCGGCCCGATGAGCGACGGCCCCGGTCCGATGACGGGCCGCACCGAGGGCGACGGCGAGCACCTGGTGAAGGATCAGCCGGCCCGCGCCTGCGACCCGGTGTTCCAGCACGGCGTGGTGGTCGGCTTCGACGGCTCGCTGTCCAGCGAGCGCGCGCTGGCCTACGCGGTCGGCATGGCGCGCAGGTCGCAGTGCGGCCTGGTGATCGTGCACGTGGCGAACCGGCTGCCGGCCACGGTCTGGGCGGGCTGCGAGCCGCCGGTCTTCGTCGACCTGCCGGACCACCGTACGGAGATCCTCGGCCTGGAGCTGGCCTGCGCGGACTTCCTCGCCGGCGTGCCGTGGATCCTGGTCGAGCGCGGCGGCGACATCTGCCACGAGATCGAAGAGGTCGGCCGCGAGTACGCCGCCGACGCGATCGTCGTCGGCAGCACCCGCGGCCTGCTCGGCAAGGTCTTCGGTTCGGTGTCCGGGCGGCTGGCGCGGCGCGCCAACCGCCCGGTGATCGTCATCCCCTGACGGACCGCCGGGGAGGTCGACCCGGTCGGGTCAGGAGGTCACCCCGAGCTCCCGCGCGATCAGCATCCGCTGGACCTCCGAGGTCCCCTCGCCGATCTCCAGGATCTTGCAGTCGCGCCAGAACCGGGCGACCGGGAACTCGTTCATGAAGCCGTACCCGCCGTGGATCTGGGTGGCCTCGCGGGCGTTGTCCACGGCGGCCTCCGACGCGTACAGCTTCGCGATCGCGGCCTCCTTCTTGAACGGCTCGGAGTGCAGCAGCCGGGAGGCGGCGTCGCGCCAGGCCAGCCGGGCGGTGTGGGCGCGCATCTCCATGTCGGCCAGCTTGAACTGGATGACCTGGTTGGCGCCGATCGGCCGCCCGAAGGCGCGCCGCTGGCCGGCGTACGCGACGGACTGGTCGACGCACCCCTGGGCCAGGCCGGTGGCGAGCGCCGCGATCGCGATGCGCCCCTCGTCGAGGATGCGCAGGAACTGGGCGTAGCCGCGGCCGCGCTCGCCCAGCAGGTTCGCCGCCGGGACGCGGCAGTCGGTGAAGGAGAGCTCGCGGGTGTCGGAGGCGTTCCAGCCGACCTTGGAGTACTTCTTGGAGACCTGGAACCCGGGTGTCCCGGCCGGCACGATGATGGACGAGATCTCCCGCGTGGGCGAGAGCGCCGCCCCGTCCGCGCGGGTGGTCGGCTCGGTCAGCGCGGTCACCGTGACCAGGCCGGTGATGTCCGTGCCGGAGTTGGTGATGAAGCACTTGGTGCCGTTGATCACCCACTCGTCGGTCGCCTCGTCGTAGCGGGCCGTGGTGCGGGTGGCGCCGGCGTCCGAGCCGCCCTCCGGCTCGGTGAGGCCGAAGGCGCCGAGCATCTCGCCCGAGGTCAGCTTCGGCAGCCAGGTGCGCTTCTGCTCCTCGGTGCCGAAGCGGTACACCGGCATGGCGCCGAGCGAGACGGCCGCCTCCAGGGTGATGGCGACCGAGGAGTCGACCCGGGCCAGCTCCTCCAGGGCGATGCCCAGGGCGAAGTAGTCGCCGCCCATGCCGCCGTACTCCTCGGGGAACGGCAGGCCGAACAGGCCCATCTCGCCCATCTCGCGGACGATCTCGTACGGGAACTCGTTCTGCTCGTAGTACTCGCCGATCTTCGGCGCGACCCGGTCGTTCGCGAACTCCGCGACGGTCCGTCGCAGCTCTTCGTACTCGGTGCTCAGCCGGTGGTCGAGCATGGGGATCCTCCTGGATCGCGGCCGGTCGGGCCGGGGTGATGAGGTGTTGACGGGGTGTGTCAGGCGGACGGGCCGAGCAGCGCCCGGACGGTCCGCGACTGGCTGGGGCGTCCGAGCTGCCCGGCCATCCAGCCGCTGGTGGCGGCGAGGGCGGCCAGGTCGACGCCGGTGTCGATGCCGAGGCCGTGGAGCATCCACACCAGGTCCTCGGTGGCCAGGTTCCCGGTGGCGCTCTTCGCGTAGGGGCAGCCGCCGAGGCCGCCGGCCGAGGCGTCCACCACGGTCACCCCGCAGCGCAGCGCGGCGAGCGTGTTGGCCAGCGCCTGGCCGTAGGTGTCGTGGAAGTGCACGGCGAGCCGGTCCATCGGCACCCCGGCCTCGGCGAAGCCGGTCAGCAGCGCGGTGACCTGGCCGGGGGTGGCGGTGCCGATGGTGTCGCCGAGGCTCAGCTCGGCGCAGCCCATCTCCAGCAGGCGCAGCCCGTGGCCGATCACCTGCGCGGCCGGGACGGGGCCCTCCCACGGGTCGCCGAAGCACATCGAGAGGTAGCCGCGGACGGGCACCCCGGCCGCCGTGGCGCGGGCCACCACCGGGCGGAACATCGCCATGGCCTCGTCGGCGGAGCGGTTGAGGTTCCGCCGGGCGAAGGTCTCGGTGGCGCTGGCGAAGACCGCGACCTCCGCCGCGCCGTGGGCGAGCGCCCGGTCCAGGCCGCGCTCGTTCGGCACCAGCACCGGCAGCCGCAGGCCCGGGTACCGCCCGGCCAGGCCGGACAGCCGGGGCATCAGCTCCTCGGCGTCCGCCAGCTGCGGCACCCACTTGGGGTGCACGAAGCTGGTCGCCTCGACGGTGCGCAGGCCGGCGGCGGCCAGCCGGGCGATGAACTCGGCCTTCACCTCGACCGGGACGAGCCCGCTCTCGTTCTGCAGGCCGTCCCGCGCGCCGACCTCGTGGATCCGCACCCGGGCCGGCAGCGACGGGTCGCGCACCGGGTCCGGCAGGCCCAGCTCCAGCACGCCCGGCTCGGCCGCCGTCCCGTCCTGCTCCGCGGTCACGGGGCCACCTCGGCCTTCTCGGCGTCGCCCTCGGCGGGTACGACGACGGCCAGCAGTTCGTCCATGGCGACGGTCGCGCCGGCACTCGCCCGCAGCTCGCTGACGGTGCCGTCGTGCGGCGCCGCGATCACGTGTTCCATCTTCATGGCCTCCAGGACCAGCAGGGTCTGACCGCGGGTCACCCGCTCGCCGGCCGCGGCCTTGACCACGGTGACGGTGCCCGGCATCGGAGCGGTCAGCGCGCCGTGGTGGGCCCCGCCCGCGGCGGCGCGGTCCGCCACCGGGTCGTACGCGTGCACCGCCCAGGCGTCGCCGTCCACGGCGAGCCAGTCGACGCGGCCCGCGGGCCCGTTGTCGGTGGTGTGTGCGAACGTCGTCTGCAGGCCGTCGAGGGAGACCTGCAGGCGGCCGCCGGAGCGGTGGGCCGTGGCCCGCCGCACCGGTCCGTCGCCGACCTGCACCTGCAGGCCGGCGGAGGCGGGGGTGCCGGCGGTCTCGGCCACCGAGCCGGGTGCGGTCGGCCGCACCAGGACGGTGACCGGCTCCTGCCCGGCGAGCCGCAGGCGGTGGGCCGTCCAGGCCGCCCCGCCGCCCAGCCGCCAGCCGGAGGGGCGGGAGAACGGGTCGGTCCAGCCGTCGGGGGCGACGGCCGGGGCGAGGTCCAGCTGCCGGGCGATCGCCGCGGCGATCGGCAGCAGGTCCGCGCTCTCCGCGTCCTGCGGGGTCGCGTCGGCACCGGTGCGGGTGTGGGGGGAGCTCAGCAGGACGGGGGTCTGCTGAGCGGTCCGCTCCACCAGCCCGGTGTCGAGGCGGCCCGCCACCACCTCGGGGTGGGCCAGCAGCCGCCGCAGGAAGCCGGTGTTGGTGGTGACGCCCAGGATCCGGGTGTCGGCCAGCGCGGCCCGCAGCCGGCGCAGCGCCGTCGCCCGGTCCGGCCCGTACGCGATCACCTTGGCGAGCATCGGGTCGTAGAGGCTGCCGACCTCGGTGCCCGCGGCCACGCCGGAGTCCACCCGGACGCCCTCGCCGGCCGGCTCGTCCAGCCGCAGGATGCGGCCGCCGGTCGGCAGGAAGTCGCGGTCCGGGTCCTCGGCGCAGATCCGCGCCTCGATCGCGTGGCCCACGAAGGAGACGTCCTCCTGGGCGAAGGGCAGCGCCTCGCCGGCGGCCACCCGCAGCTGCCACTCGACGAGGTCGAGCCGCCGCGGCTCGGCGCCGTCGCCGGTGCGCACCGCGATCGCCAGCTCGGTGACGGGGTGCTCCACCTGGAGGCGGGTGTTCATCTCCATGAAGAAGAAGTCCAGGACGCCCTCGGGAGCCTGCGCGCCCGGCTCCAGGCCCGGGACGATGAACTCGACCGTGCCGGCGCCGGTGTAGCCGCAGGCCTCGGCGGCCCGCACGGCCGCCGCACCCATCGCCGCCCGGGTCTCCTCGTTGAGCAGGACGGAGGGGGCCTCCTCGATCAGCTTCTGGTGGCGGCGCTGCAGGCTGCACTCGCGCTCGCCGAGGTGCACGGTGGTGCCGCGGGCGTCCGCGAGCACCTGCACCTCGATGTGGCGCGGCCGGTCCACCCAGCGCTCCAGCAGCAGGGTGTCGTCGCCGAACGCGGTGCGCGCCACCCGCCGCGCCGCGTCGATCTCGGCCGGCAGCTCGGCGGGGTCGCGGACCAGCCGCATGCCCTTGCCGCCACCGCCCGCGGACGGCTTCAGCAGCACCGGGTAGCCGATCTCCTCGGCGGCCGCGACCAGCTCGGCGTCGCTCGGCGAGCCGCCGCTGCTGCCGGGCACCACCGGCACGCCCGCGACGCGGACGGCCTCCTTGGCGTTGATCTTGTCGCCCATCAGCTCCACCGCGGCCGGCGGCGGGCCGATGAAGGCCAGCCCCGCCTCGGCGCACGCCCGGGCGAAGCCGGGGTTCTCGGCGAGGAAGCCGTACCCGGGGTGCACGGCCTGCGCACCGGTGCGGCGGGCGGCCGCCAGCAGCAGGTCGGTCCGCAGGTAGGTCTCGGCCGCCGAGCTGTCGCTGCGCCCCTCCGGGCCGAGCCGGACGGCGAGGTCGGCCTCGCGGACGTGCGGGGCCTCGGCGTCGGCGTCGCTGTGCACGGCGACGGAGCGGATGCCGAGCCGGCGCAGGGTGCGGATCACCCGGAGGGCGATCTCACCCCGGTTGGCGACCAGAACGGTGTCGAACATGGGAGGTCTTCCTCCGGGTCGAGGGATGGCGCTGCCGGTGCGGCGGTGGCGGGTCGGGCGGCGCGGGTGCGGCGGGTGCGGTGCCGCGGGGGTGCGCGGCGGGGCCGGGGTCGGGCCGGGCGGTGCGACCGCACCGGCCCGGCCGGTCACATGCGGAAGACGCCGTACGGGCGGGGCTCGGCGAGCGGGGCGTTGGCGCAGGCGGTGAGCGCCAGACCGAGGACGGTCCGGGTCTCCATCGGGTCGATCACGCCGTCGTCCCAGAGCCGGGCGGTGGCGTAGTAGGCGCTGCCCTGCCGCTCGTACTGCTCGCGGACGGGGCGCTTGAACTCCTCCTCCGCCTCGGCCGGCCAGTCCTCGCCCTGCGCCTCGAACTGGTCGCGGCGCACGGTGGCGAGGACGGAGGCCGCCTGCTCGCCGCCCATCACGGAGATCTTGGCGCCCGGCCACATCCACAGGAAGCGCGGCGAGTACGCCCGGCCGCACATCGAGTAGTTGCCGGCGCCGTACGAGCCGCCGATGACGACGGTCAGCTTGGGCACCCGGGTGCAGGCCACGGCCGTCACCATCTTGGCGCCGTGCTTGGCGATGCCGCCCGCCTCGTACTGCCGGCCGACCATGAAGCCGGTGATGTTCTGCAGGAAGAGCAGCGGGATGCCGCGCTGGTCGCACAGCTCGACGAAGTGCGCGCCCTTGAGCGCGGACTCGGCGAACAGCACGCCGTTGTTGGCGACGATGCCGACCTGGTGGCCGTGGATCCGGGCGAAGCCGGTGACCAGGGTGGGCCCGTACTCGGCCTTGAACTCGGCGAAGCGGCTGCCGTCGACCAGCCGGGCGATCACCTCGCGCACGTCGTACGGGGTGCGCGGGTCGACCGGCACCGCGCCGTACAGGCCGGCCGGGTCCACCGCGGGCGCCTCCACCGGGGCGAGCGGCCACGGCTTCGGGGCGCGCGGGCCGAGCCCGGCGACGATGGTGCGGACGATCGACAGCGCGTGCGCGTCGTCCTCGGCCAGGTGGTCGGTGACGCCGGAGGTCTTGGAGTGCAGCTCGCCGCCGCCGAGCTCCTCCGCGGTGACGACCTCGCCGGTGGCCGCCTTCACCAGCGGCGGGCCGCCGAGGAAGATCGTGCCCTGGTTGCGGACGATCACGGCCTGGTCGCTCATGGCCGGCACGTAGGCGCCGCCGGCCGTGCAGGAGCCGAGCACCGCGGCGATCTGCGGGATGCCCGCGCCGGACAGCCGGGCCTGGTTGTAGAAGATCCGGCCGAAGTGGTCCCGGTCGGGGAAGACCTCGTCCTGCATCGGCAGGAAGGCGCCGCCCGAGTCGACGAGGTAGACGCACGGCAGCCGGTTCTCCAGAGCCACCTCCTGCGCGCGCAGGTGCTTCTTCACCGTCATCGGGTAGTAGGTGCCGCCCTTGACGGTGGCGTCGTTGGCGACGACCACGACCTCGCGACCGGCCACCCGTCCGATGCCGGCGATCACACCGGCGGCCGGGGCGGCGCCGTCGTAGAGGCCGTCGGCGGCGAGCGGGCACAGCTCCAGGAAGGGGGAGCCCGGGTCGAGCAGGGTGTCCACGCGGTCGCGGGGGAGCAGCTTGCCGCGCGCGGTGTGCCGGGCCCGGGCCTTGGCGCCGCCGCCCAGCGCGGCCGTCGCGAGCTTGCTGCGCAGCTCGTCGACCAGCTCCCGGTGGGCGGCCTCGTTGGCGCGGTAGGCCGCCGAGCCGGGGTCGGCGGCGGACTCCAGCCGCGGTGCCGGCGCGGCGGCGGCACCCGGGACGGCGTGCCGCGGTTCGGTGCCGGCGCCCTGGCCGGTGAACGGGCCGGCCGCCGGGCCGACGGCGGATCCAATGGATGAGAGGACCATCCCAAGAGCTCCCTTGCCTCGGAGCCGAGTGGACGTGCGGAGGGATGGTCCGCCGCCCGAAGGTTAATGAGCGTTAACTCCTGCGGCCAGGTTAACCGCCGATAACGCGGCTGTCTACGATGGGCAGCATGCCGAACGTGCCAGCAGCCTCCGCGCTCCCACGCCGCGACCAGATCCGCAAGGAGGCCGCGCGGCTGTTCGCCGCGCGCGGCTTCCTGGGCGTCGGCGTGGACGAGATCGGCAAGGCGGTGGGCATCAGCGGCCCCGGTCTGTACCGGCACTTCGCCGGCAAGGACGCGATGCTCGCCGACCTCCTGATCGGCATCAGCGAACGGCTGCTGGAGGAGGGCCGGCGCCGGGCCGGCGAGGCCGGCGGCACGGGCGGACCCGCCGGGGCGCTGGACGCCCTGATCGGCGGCCACGTGGACTTCGCCCTGGACGACCGCGACCTGATCATCCTGCACGACCGGGAACTGCTCCACCTGAAGGAGGAGGACCGCCGCCGGGTCCGCCGGCTGCAGCGCGGCTACGTCGAACTCTGGGTCGGCGTCGTCCGCGAGGCCTTCCCGCCGCTCGCCGCCCCCGACGCCGAACCGCTCGCCCGGGCCGCCGTCCACGCCGTCTTCGGCCTGCTCAACTCCACCCCGCACAGCGCCGCCCCCCACCCGGGCCAGCCGGACCGCTCCGGGCTGCCCCGCGACGCGATGGCCGCCCTCCTGCACAGCCTCGCCCAGGGGGCCTTCGCCGCAGCCGCGGCCGGCGCCGCCGCCCGGGCGGCCTAGGAGCTCCGCCCGGGTCTCCTGGGTCCGGGCGTAGGACCAGCGCCGGAGGTCCGGCCGGTCCGGCGGCCCGTGCGTCCGGGCGGGTGGATCGGCGACCCTGGGAGGCGGCGGGAAGGTTTCGCGGACCCCTCGTCGTTGAGCCTGCCGGGCGTCCGTCGAAAGGCGATGGACGGCGGTCGAGCCGAATGGTTAGTATCCCTAAATATGCCTGAGACTCATGGTTCTACTGCGGAGATTTCCCGGGACGCCGATCCTCAGAGCAGCCGGTCCGGCAAGGCCCACCTGCGCCGCCGCCGGTCCAAAGACCGGCGGACCCCCGGCACCCCGGACGAGTCCCGCTGGTTGCGCAGACTGGGCGGCTACTCCTGGCGCTACCGCAAGAACGTCCTGCTCGCCTTCGGCGCCTCGCTCGTCGGCATGGCCGTCAGCGCCGTCGTCCCGCTGGTCACCAAGCTGATCATCGACGACGTCATCACCGCCCACACCCGCCCGCTCGCCCCCTGGGCGGTCGTGCTGCTGCTCGCCGCGGCCGTGGTCTTCCTCTGCGCGCAGATCCGCCGCTACTACGGCGGACAGCTCGCCCTCGACGTCCAGCACGACCTGCGGGCGGACCTCTTCACCTCGCTGACCCGCCTCGACGGCCGCCGCCAGGACCGCCTGGACACCGGCCAGGTCGTCGGCCGCGCCACCTCCGACCTGCAGCTCATCAACGGCCTGCTCTCGATGCTGCCGATGATGACCGGCTACCTGCTGATGTTCGGCATGTCCTTCGCGGTCATGCTCTGGCTCTCGCTGCCGCTCACCCTGATCGCCCTGGTGATGGCGCCCGCCCTCTGGTGGTGCGCCGCGCTCAGCCGCAAGCGGCTCTTCCCCGCGACCTGGGCCGCCCAGCAGGAGGCCGCCGCGGTCGCCGGTGTCGTCGACGCGGCCGTCGGCGGCGTCCGGGTGGTCAAGGGCTTCGGCCAGGAGGCCCAGGAGCGCGCCAAGCTGGAGAGGGCCTCCCGCGGCCTGTACGGCGCCCGGCTCCGCTCGATCCGGCTGAACAGCCGCTACACCCCGGCCATGCAGGCCGTCCCCGCCCTCGCCCAGGTCGCCGTGCTCGCCCTCGGCGGCTGGCTGGCCGTCCGGGGCCAGGTCTCGCTGGGCACCTTCGTCGCCTTCTCCACCTACGTCGCCCAGATGACCGGCCCGGTGCGGATGCTCGCCATGGTGATCACCGTCGGCCAGCAGGCCAGGGCCGGCGTGGAACGCGTCCTCCAGCTGATCGACCAGCGCCCGCACGTCCAGGAGCGCCCCGACGCCCGGCCGCTCACCCCTGCCGACACCGACCCCGGTGCCACCGCGCCCGGCGCGCCCGCACCCGGCACCGCCGCCCTCGAACTCGACCGCGTCGACTTCCACTACGAGGACCACGGGGACGCCCACCCGGGCGACGAGGACGCCGTCCCCGTCCTCGACGGCCTCAGCCTGCGTCTCCAGCCCGGCGAGACCCTCGCCCTGGTCGGCGCCTCCGGCTCCGGCAAGTCGACCGTCGCCCAGCTCGTCCCGCGCTTCTACGACCCGACGGCCGGCAGCGTCCGGCTCTACGGGCACGACCTGCGCGACATCACCCTCGACTCGCTGCGCGCCACCGTCGGCATCGTGCCCGAGGAGAGCTTCCTGTTCTCCGAGAGCGTCCGCACCAACATCGCCTACGGCCACCCCGAGGCGACCGACGAGCAGATCGAGGCCGCCGCCCGCGCCGCCCAGGCCGACGGCTTCATCCGCGAGCTGCCCGACGGGTACGACACCAAGGTCGGCGAGCAGGGACTCACCCTCTCCGGCGGCCAGCGGCAGCGGATCGCCCTGGCCCGTGCCATCCTCACCGACCCGCGGATCCTGCTGCTCGACGACGCGACCTCCGCGGTCGACCCGCAGGTCGAGGCCGAGATCTTCGAGGCGCTCCGCTCGGTCATGGCCGGACGCACCACCCTGCTGATCGCCCACCGCCGCTCCACCCTGCAGCTCGCCGACCGGATCGCCGTCCTCGAACGCGGCCGCCTCGTCGACATCGGCACCCACCGCGAGCTGGACGAACGCTGTCCGCTCTACCGGGCACTGATCACCGACCCGGACGCCGCCGACGCCACCGCCCGCGGCAGCGCCGAGGGTGCCGCTGCCCCCGGGAGCGCCGCTGCGGCCGGGAGCACCGCGGCTGCGACGACCGGCAACGGCGCCCCGGCCAAGAAGCCCGCCGCCGACGCCGAACTCCTCGCCAAGGTCGCCGCACTGCGGCCCGCCACCGACACCCCCGACATCCGGGTCGAGGACGCCGAGGCCGGCGACCTGCACTTCAGCCTCCGCCGCCTGCTCGCGCCCTTCCGCGGCCCGCTGGCCCTCGCCCTGCTGCTGGTCGCCCTGGACACCGCCGCCGGCCTCACCCTGCCGATCCTGATCCGGCACGGCATCGACGACGGCGTCAGCAAGGCCGCGATGACCGGCGTCACCGTCGCCGCCCTCGGCGCCCTCGTGGTCGTCCTGCTGGACTGGCTGGTGCAGAGCGCCGAGACCAGGGTCAGCGGCCGCACCGGCGAGCGCGTCCTCTACACCCTGCGGCTGAAGATCTTCGCGCACCTCAACCGGCTCGGCCTCGACTACTTCGAGCGCGAGCTCACCGGCCGGATCATGACCCGGATGACCACCGACGTCGACTCGATCTCGACCTTCCTGCAGACCGGCGTCGTCACCGCCGTGGTCAGCCTGCTCACCTTCTTCGGGATCTTCGCCGCACTGCTGATCCTCGACGCCGGCCTCGCGCTGGTGGTCTTCGCCGTCCTGCCCGTGCTGGTCGTGGCCACCCTGGTCTTCCGCCGCAAGTCCACCGTCCAGTACCAGATCTCCCGGGACCTGATCTCCACCGTCAACGCCGACCTGCAGGAGAACGTCGCCGGCATGCGGATCGTCCAGGCGTTCCGCCGGCAGGACGTCAACACCGCCCGCTTCGTCGCCCGCGGCCTGGAGTACCGCGACGCCCGCGCCCGGGCCCAGCTCTACATCTCGCTGTACTTCCCGTTCGTCCAGTTCCTGTCCAGCGTCGCCTCCGCGCTCGTCCTGATCGCCGGCGCCGCCCGGGTCGACGCCGGCACCCTCACCATCGGCGCCCTGGTCGCCTACCTGCTCTACATCGACCTGTTCTTCGCCCCGGTCAACCAGCTCTCCCAGGTGTTCGACGGCTACCAGCAGGCCAGCGTCAGCCTCGGCCGGATCGGCGAACTGCTGCGCACCCCGACCAGCACCCCCGAGGCAGACCCGCCCGTGCCGGTCACCCGCCTCAAGGGCGACATCCACCTCGACGGCGTCGGCTTCGCCTACAACGGCGACGGCGAGGACCTGCCGAACGTGCTCACCGGCATCGACCTGCACATCCCGGCGGGCCAGACCGTCGCCCTGGTCGGCGAGACCGGCGCCGGCAAGTCCACCCTGGTCAAGCTGGTCGCCCGGTTCTACGACGCCACCTCCGGCACCGTCCGGGTCGACGGCACCGACATCACCGGCTACGACCTCTCCCAGTACCGGCACCGGCTCGGCGTCGTCCCGCAGGAGGCGTACCTGTTCGCCGGCACCCTCCACGAGGCGATCGCCTACGGCCGGCCCGGCGCCACCCGCGCCGAGGTCGAGGCCGCGGCCCGCGCCGTCGGCGCCCACGAGATGATCCTCGGCCTCTCCGGCGGCTACGACCACGAGGTCGCCCCCCGCGGACGGAACCTCTCCGCCGGCCAGCGCCAGCTCGTCGCCCTCGCCCGCGCCGAACTCGTCGACCCCGACATCCTGCTGCTGGACGAGGCGACCGCCGCCCTCGACCTCGCCAGCGAGGCCGCCGTCAACCAGGCCGCCGACCGCCTCAGCGGCGGCCGTACCACCCTGGTCATCGCCCACCGCCTGACCACCGCCGAACGCGCCGACCGGATCGTCGTCCCGGCCGAGGGCCGGATCGTCGAGGACGGCACCCACAGCGAACTCCTCGCCGCGGGCGGCGCCTACCACCGGCTCTGGCAGGCCTTCGTCTCCGACGGCCGCCCCACCCCGGTCGGCTGACCGCCGCGCCCCCGGCGGGCCCCACCCGGGGTCCGCCGGGGCGTGCCCGCCACCGGCAGGGTCAGACCGCGAGCAGCGCGGCGTACAGCGAGGCCGCGTCCGCGCCCCGCGGCAGGTCGCTCACCTGGCCGTCACCGACCTCCACCACCCGCCAGCCCGCCCCGTCCGCCCGCCGCGCCAGATCGGTGGTCACGAACCGGCAGCCCAGCGTGTGCACCAGCGGCCCCACCACCGACAGGTCCGCGTGCGGGGCCGGCCCCGGCGGCGCATCCGGATGGGCACCGCGCAGCACCGGCTCGCCGTCCACCCACCAGACCCGGGACTCCTCGGCCCGCCCCCGCGCGTCCCGGACGAACTCCTCGTACCGGCGCAGCACGATCCCGCCGGTCGGAGCCCCGTCCTGCAGCTCCACGAACCGCGACACCACCGCGCACAGCCGGTCGGTGTCCGCGAGGTCCGGGACGAAGCAGGCCTCCTCCCACTCGTACTTGCGCGACTTCACGTAGTCCTTGACGACCGCCGGCCCACGGCCGCCCAACCGCCCCGCCAGCGCGGCGAGCTCCTCCCGGGACGGCACGGCCGCCCCCGGCAGCCAGCGGCTCTCCGGCGTCGCCCCCTCGAACACCCCGTACCAGCCGGGGAGCTCATGGGCGTCCCCGTAGCCGGTCGGCGTGGTCAGCAGCACCCCGCCGCGCGCCGCCAGCGCCTGCGCCAACTCCTGGTACGCGGGCACCGGCACCATCCAGCCGCGGTACCAGAGCGGCCCGACGCCCACCGGTACCCGCCGCACCGCCGCCTCCGCGTCACCCGCGAGCAGCGCGTCGTGGTCGAGCAGCACACAGGCGCCGCCGAGGTCGCGCACCAGCTGCGCCTCCCACCCGTAGTGCGGGTCGGGCCTGCGCGGCGCGAGCGGATCGGCGGGCAGCAGGACGGCCGGGGTGGTCATGGCCCACAGCGTACGGCGCACCGGCCCGTCCGCACCCCCGCCCCGCACCTCGCCCCGCCCCACTGCGCACACGCCGGCCGCACCCAAGGTCCGTTGGGGTCAGGACCGCGGTCGGCCGGGACCGGCTCCAGCACCCCGAATACCGGTCGACACCCCCGGCGGTGCGTGCCACGGTGATCCGATGCCGAAGCTGCAACGACTCCTGGGACCAGTGCTGGGCCGACTCCTCGGCCGCCCACCGGGCCGACCGACCGCACGACCTGACGGCACGGCGGGCGGCCGCACACCGCGGGCCGCGGCCCGCACGGTCGTCCTCGCCCCGGACGGCGCCGTCTTCCTGCTCCGCAGCGACAACGCCGAGGTCGGCGTGCACTGGACGGCGCCGGGCGGCGGGCTGGAGGAGGGCGAGACCCCGACCGTCGGCGCACTGCGCGAACTGCACGAGGAGACCGGCTGGACGGACATCGAGCCCGCCCGCCTACTGTGCACCTGGGAGCACGACTTCACCTGGCACGGCATCCCCGTCCGCCAGCACGAGCACATCTACCTGGCCACCGGCCCGCGCCGCGGGCCGCTCGGCGACGTCAGCGGAGTCCACCGGGCCGACGGCATCCTCGAATGGCGCTGGTGGAGTCCGGAGGAACTGGCCTCGCCCGAGGCCGACGCACTCTGGCCGCCGCAGCTGCCGGCACTGCTGGCCGCCGTCCGCGGTGCACAGGGACGCGATGCCGACCCCACCGCCGGGCCGGTGCACCTGGGCCACGTCCCGCACGGCACACCGAACAGCGGCCCCGATGAGCCGGTGCGGACGGCCGGCTGACCCCAGCCCGCCGCGCACCGGATGACGACGGGTCACCGGGCGGGCCACCGCGCGCCGCCGACGCGGGCCGGTTCAGTGCGGCTGGTCCGCCCGCCAGTCGTGCAGCCCGAGGTCGCGGTCGTGCAGGGCCTCCGGATTGATCAGCACCGAGAGACGCGCACCCGCCACCTGCTCGACCGTCAGCCCGGTGGAGGCGAGCAGCCGCTCGGTCGGCACGGCCACGGCGATCGCCTCCCGCCAGGCGGGCAGCACCACCAGGCAGGTGCCGGTGCCGAACCGCACCAACCGCGCCTCGACCCGCTCGGGCTGTTGCGCCCCCGCACTCGGCGCCGAGGACGATCCGCCGATCAATATCCCCAACGGTGGCCCGCCCCCGGGCCCACCGCCCTCCTGGGCCTGGCCACCCGCGCCGGCCGGATGCCACGACTCCTGCCGTTCCTGCGGTCGCGGGTGCAGCCGACGCAGCCGCCGCGACGGAACCGGCCGCCGCGCCCGGCGCAACTGGCGGCCGCCGTCGGCCGGTCCGCCCGTGGGGCCCGCCGCGGCCGCGGGGCCGTCGCCCACCGGCCTGGCCGCATCGAGGTCCGCCCCGGCAGCGGCCAGCAGTTGGCGCACCTCCGCCTCCGACTTGTGGCAGGCCGCCGCCAGATCGGCGGGATGGGTACCCCGTTCGTACGCCCCGCGCAGCCGGGCCGCCAGCCCCGCCAGCAGCCGCACCGCGGTGGGGTCGACGGGCTCGGCCCCGCCCTCCGGACCTGCCACCGTGGGTGCCGGTGCCGTCGGAGCTTCTGTCGAGGGCGCCGCGGGGCCGAGGGGATCGTGGGGGCCGCGGGCCCCGTCCCGAGGTACGGGACCGGGGGAGGAACGGTCGGCGGCTGGCGGGTCGAGCGGGGTCATGGGTGCGGGCCCTTCGGTCTGCGGCACGAACGATCCTGCCGCACAAGGCCCTTGGGAGCCAGGGTGGTCCACCATGTGTCGGTGGCGGACGGGCCCGGCCGCCGTCCAGGAGCCCCCGCAGCGGGCGGCGGGCCGAAAACCGGTGCGGAGAACGGCCGGACGTGCGCGTACCCTGGTCCCATGAAGCGTCAGCCGTGCCTGAACTGGTGGCCGTCCTAGGACGGCCACCCCTCACGCATGACCACAGGGCCGTCCGTACGGGCGGCCCTGATGCTTTTCACCCTCGGGGCGGCAACGCCCGGCGGACGGTGCCACCGCCCGCCCGCCACCCGAGGAGAACCTCAGTGATCACCACCGTCGACAGCATCCGCCGCAACCCCGCGCGCCACCGCATCCTCACCGGGGACCGGCCGACCGGCCCGCTCCACCTCGGCCACTACTTCGGCACCCTGCAGAACCGCGTCGAACTGCAGCGCCTCGGCGTCGACCTCTTCCTCGTCGTCGCCGACTACCAGGTCCTCACCGACCGCGACCTGGCCGACAACCTCGCCGAGCACGCCGAGAACCTCGTCCTCGACTACCTCGCCGCCGGCGTCGACCCCGACCGGGCCACCGTCTTCGCCCACAGCGCCGTCCCCGCGCTCAACCAGCTGCTGGTGCCCTTCCTCAGCCTGGTCAGCGTCGCCGAACTCGGCCGCAACCCCACCGTCAAGGACGAGATCGCCCACTCCGGCCGCGCCACCGTCAGCGGCCTGATGTTCACCTACCCCGTCCACCAGGCCGCGGACATCCTCTTCTGCAAGGCCGACCTCGTCCCCGTCGGCCAGGACCAGCTCCCGCACCTGGAGACCACCCGCACCGTCGCCCGCCGCTTCAACGAGCGCTACGGCGCACCCGTCTTCCCGGAACCCGACGCCCTGCTCTCCGCCGCCCCGCTGCTGCTCGGCACCGACGGCGGCAAGATGAGCAAGAGCCGGGGCAACGCCGTCCCGCTCGGCGCCAGCGAGGACGAGACCGCCCGCCTCCTCCGCGCCGCGACCACCGACGCCGACCGCCGCATCACCTACGACCCCGAGCACCGCCCCGGCGTCGCCGGCCTCCTCCAGCTCGCCGCCCTCTGCCTGGACCGCACCCCCGAAGCCGTCGCCGAGGAGGTCGGCGACAGCGGCGCCGCCCAGCTGAAGAAGCTGGTCACCGAGGCCGTCAACGAGTACTTCCGCCCGCACCGGGCACGCCGGGCCGAACTCGCCGCCGACCGCGGGTTCCTCCGCGAGGTGCTGCGCGTCGGCAACGAGCGCGCGAACGCCGTGGCCGCGACCACCCTCGCCGAGGTCCGCGAGGTGATGGGCACCGTGTGAAGCGGCAGCATTCCCGGTGCGGGGGTGGATCGTTCCACCCCCGCACCGGGGAATACCGTGAGCAGACGAACCTGCGACCACGGGGGAGGAACTGTCGATGGATCAGCTGACGACCGGCGGCGCCGCGGACGGCCACGACCCCGCCCCCGGGCCGACACCGGCCCCCGCACCACTCCCGCGGGCACCGGGTCTTCCGGTACCGGGCCGGCCCGCTACCGGTCTGCCGGTTCCGGGTCCGCGGCGGCGTCCACGACGGCTGACGGCAGGCGACCGTGTCGCCCTGGTCGCC
Organism: Kitasatospora arboriphila; assembly: GCF_039528095.1. Taxonomy (NCBI): domain Bacteria; kingdom Bacillati; phylum Actinomycetota; class Actinomycetes; order Kitasatosporales; family Streptomycetaceae; genus Kitasatospora; species Kitasatospora arboriphila. Next base: position 1,941 of record NZ_BAAALD010000119.1, on the reverse strand, counting down.
CCCAGCGGCCCGATCGACCCGCAGCGCCTCGCCGCAGGCACCGCCCTGCTCCGCTCCTGGGGCCTGCAGGTCGTCCCCGGCGACCACCTCCTCGACCGCCACCCCGTCCACGGGTACCTCGCCGGCACCGACGCCGACCGCGCCGCCGACTTCCAACGGGCCTGGCTCGACCCCGGCATCGCGGCCGTCGTCTGCGCCCGCGGCGGCTACGGCGTCCAACGGATGGTCGACCTCGTCGACTGGGACGCCCTGCGCGCCGCACCGCCCAAGATCCTGGTCGGCTTCAGCGACATCACCGTGCTGCACGAGACCGTCGACCTCCGACTCGGCCTCCCCACCCTCTACGGCCCGATGGGTACGGCGGCCACCTTCCTGGACGACCCCGCCACCGCCGACCACCTCCGGCGCACCCTCTTCGAGCCCGAGACCACCCGCGTCCTCACCGCGGCCACCGCCGAGCCGCTCGTCCCCGGCCGGGCCGCCGGCACCACCGCCGGGGGCTGCGCCGCACTCCTCGCCACCGACCGCGGCACCCCGACAGCCCGCCGTTCCTTCGCCGGCACCATCCTGCTGCTGGAGGACGTCAACGAGCTGCCCTACCGCCTCGACCGCACCCTCACCCAGCTGCTCCGCTCCGGCGCGATGGACGGAGTCGCCGGCATCGCCCTCGGCTCCTGGGAGGGCTGCGGACCGCCCGGGCCCGTCCGCGAGGTCATGCTCGACCGGCTGGCGCCGCTGGGCGTCCCGGTGATCTGGGAGCTCGGCTTCGGGCACGGCCCCAGCAGCCTCACCGTCCCGCTGGGTGTCCACGCGGTCCTGGACGCGGACGCCGGCACCCTGACCCTCGACGAGCCGGTGTTCGGTGCTGCGGCGGTCGGGGAGGCCGCTGCCTGAGCGCGCTGCGCCCACGGCCCGGGCGGGTCGCCCAGCGGTCGCCGTCCTGTGGACGCCGGTCCCGCGGTGCGGTGCTTCCGGCGTCCCGGCTGAGTAGGGTGCGACCCATGCACGTTGACGTACACGGCGGCCACACGTCGGAGAACGGCCGGGCGGCGGCGGGACGCCGTTCCGCGAAGACCGGTGGTGCCGCGGGTGCCGCCGAGGCGGCCGGGGTGGCCGAGGTCGCGACGCCGGACGACCTGGTCGCGCGGGCGCTCGGACTGCTGCACGGACCCGGGAGCGGTAGCGGACGCGTGATCCTCGGCCTCGCCGGCCCGCCGGCGGCCGGCAAGTCGACCCTCGCCCGCCACCTGGTCGACGCGGTCGTCCGCCAAGAGGGCCCGGAGGCCGCTGCCCACCTCCCGCTCGACGGATTCCACCTGGCCAACGTCCAGCTCGACCGCCTCGGCCTGCGGGCCCGCAAGGGCGCCCCGGAGACCTTCGACTCCGCCGGCTACCTGGCCCTGCTCCGGCGGGTCACCAACGAGCGGTTCCACGACATCTACGTGCCGGACTTCGACCGGGCCCTCGACGAGCCGGTCGCCGCCCGCCACGTCATCAGGCCGCACACCCGCCTCGTGGTGACCGAGGGCAACTACCTCGCCGCGCCCGAGGCTCCGTGGACGACGGCCCGGGCCCTGTTCCGCGAGCTCTGGTACATCGACGCGGACGACGACCTCCGCCACCGCCGCCTGATCGACCGCCACACCGGCGGAGGCCAGGACCACCAGGCCGCGGCACTGCGGATCGCCGCCAACGATCACCCGAACGGGGAGTACGTGAAGGCAGGCCGCGACACCTGCAGCCGGCTCGTCCGCGTGCCGGATTTGCCTGCGGCCGCCGATGGGCGTAGTGTTCTCTAGTCGCTCGGCAGGGAGCACCGGACACGCATCTGCGCGGACGGTCCCGGAGCGGCCAATCCCTTGAAACACCACTTCCAGATCCTCACCGGTTCGCGTCTTGTCGCGTCCCGGTGCGAATTCGGCGTGCGCGTTTTAGGGATTG
>NZ_BAAALD010000118.1:0-19988 GCF_039528095.1 Kitasatospora arboriphila | reverse complement strand
TCCAGGACCCACTCAAGGCCGTCCGGCAGCATCAGCGACACGAGTCAGTTCCCCCTAGCGGATTCCCGTGCCGTCCCGGCGCGGGAGTGAAGACGACGGACGATCGGCGGGCGGGCGCGCGTCCGTCACACCTGCGGGCGGTACATGGTGTGGATCTCGTTGCCCAGCGCGTCCGTCCGGCCGCCGAGGGCGTCCAGTCGGCCGGTCGTGTCGGCCTCGTTCGCCGCGTGGTTGTCGGCCGTCGCCTGGAGCTTCTGGCCCATCTCGCCGAGCCGCTGCGCCAACGAATCCATGGACTCCTGCATGCCGTCGCGCAGGCCCTCGTAGACGATGCCGAACTTCTCGCCGAGGTCGTCGTCGCCCCACGGGGGCTCGTCGCCGCCCTCCAGGGCCTCCAGTCGGGACTTCATCCGGTCGGCGGCCTCCTGGAAGTCCTTGCCGACCGATTCGAGGTTCCGGCCCTGGGACCGCAGGTTCTCCTCGTCGACGATGATCTGCTGCGCCACCGAACTCCCCGTCCCCCGTACGACTGCGACAGCTCTCGGACCGCGACACGGTCCGGCCCGGCTGTCCCACTACCCGTCAACCGCACGATCCTACGGCGCGCCGGCCGGCCGGCGGCACCGCGGGCGGCCGGTTCGCACGACCCCCACCTAACCGGAACAACTCGCACCGCTTCGGCCGGACGCCCCTCAGGAGTGCACCTCCACCGTCAGGTGCGGGGACAGGGCCCGGAGGAAGTCGGACGCGTCGAAGAGCTCGCCGGCGGAGACCACACCGACGGCCCCGGTCCGCCCGGTCAGGATGCGGTCGACCGCCTCCACCACGAGCGGCGCGGTGACGGCGTAGATGTCCTTCCCTCGCGCCACGGCCCGCCGTTCGCCGCCTGCGGAACGCACCACGACGTCGACGAGGAAGGTCTGCGCGGAGCGCCCGTGCTCGTCGGCCGCGGTCGGCGCCGGCGTGTCCGGGGCGGCGAGCTCCCCCGCCGCCTCGACCGTCATGTAGGTGCGCACCTCGGGGACGGCGAGGTGGCTGGGCACGGTGACGACGTCGGCCATCGTGAACTCCCCGACGACGGGCCGGGCGCCCAGCGGGGCGGGGAAGGTCCACTCCAGGAGCGGCGCTTCGTCCCGGCGGTACTCCAGCCGCCCGCCCGCGTAGCGGACCCGCCGGCCGTCCCGCCGCTCCCGGGAGACCGCACCCGCGGCCCGCGTCCCGGCGGTGGGGTGCCAACTGCTCAGCCCGTACGCGACGTGCACCTCCTCGGCCGCCGTCCGGTCGCCCAGCGCCGCGGTGGCGAGCAGGTCGCCGAGGCCGCCGAAGAAGGCCATCGCCGGGAGGACCACCGTTCCCGCGGCACGGGCGCGGTCCGCGAAGTGCGTGAACGTGTCGAGGTTGGCCTCGATCTCGGCCGCCACGTCCACGTACGGGATCCCGGCGCGCAGCGCCGCCTCGATCACGGGGGCCGCCGTCACGGCGAAGGGCCCGGCGCAGTTGACCACGGCCGCCGCGCCGGCCAGCGCCCGGTCGAGCGACGCGGGGTCGTCGACCGACGCCGGACGCACCTCCAGGCCGGGCTCGGACACCGCGAGCTCCGCCAGCTTGCCGGCGTCGCGCCCGGAGAGCACCGGGAGGTACCCCCGCTCCCGCAGCTGCGCCACCACGAAGCGTCCGGTGTGCCCGTACGCGCCGAACACCGCCACCGTCCGTCCGGATCCCATGGGTCCTCCCCTGACTCGCCCGGTCCGCCGCCGGTCTGCGGCGCTCCGTCACCGACAATCCTGGCGGCGACGGCACTCCACCACGAGTGTCCGGAACGACACGACCCGTACACTTCCGGACATGGGCACCGTCGCACTGGCCGTCACCGAGGGCATGCTGCACTTCGAACTGTCCGTGGCGTACGAGGTCTTCGGGAGCGGGCCGGTCGGCGGGGCCGCCTCCTGGTACGAACTCGCCGTCTGCGGGCCGGAGTCCGTGCGGGTCGGCCGGTTCCGGATGGAGCCCGACCACGGCCTCGACCGGCTCCCGCTCGCCGACACCGTGATCGTCCCCGGCTGGGCCGACGTCGACGTGGCCCCGCCCGCCGACCTGGTCGACGCCGTGCGCGCGGCCCACGAGGCGGGCGCCCGGGTGGCCTCGCTGTGCACGGGCGCGTTCGTGCTGGCCGCCGCCGGGCTGCTGGACGGGCGGCGCGCGACCACGCACTGGGCGCACACCGGGGTCCTGGCCGCCCGCCACCCCCGGGTCGCGGTCGATCCGGACGTCCTGTACGTGGACAACGGCAGCGTGCTCACCTCGGCCGGCAAGGCCGCCGCCCTGGACCTCTGCCTGCACCTGGTCCGGCTCGACCACGGCTCGTCGGTGGCCAACGCGGTCGCCCGCCGCCTGGTCGTGCCGCCGCACCGGGGCGGCGGCCAGGCCCAGTTCGTCACCACCCCGGTGCCCGCCCCGGACAACCACCCGCTCGCCGACCTGTTCCCCTGGGTGCTCGAACGGCTGGACCGGCCGCTGACCGTGGAGGACCTGGCCCGCCGGGCACGGATGAGCTCGCGGCACCTGGGCCGCCACTTCAGGTCGGTCACCGGCACCACCCCGCTGCAGTGGCTGCTGACCCAACGCATCCGCCACGCACAGGAGTTGCTGGAGACCACCGACGACAGTGTGGACGCCGTCGCGGCGGCCACCGGCATGGGCACCGCCACGACCCTGCGGCGGCACTTCAACCGCACGGTCGGCGTGCCCCCGGACACCTACCGCCGCACCTTCCGCACCCGCACCGCCACGGCCCCGGACGTCAACGGGCACTCCCCTCAGCGCCCTTGAGCCGCCGGGGTGGGAAAATCGGTTCGCCCTCCACCCGTCCCGTCCGGTAGACATCGGAGATGACGAACGAAACGCGGGAACCCCTGGACCGGCTCCTGGCCGAACACGCCTGCGAGCGCCTGCTCATCGACTTCCTGCACCGCCTCGACCTGGGCGAACCCGGCACCGTCGCCGAGCTGTTCACCCCCGACGGAGTCTGGGAGTGGCCGGCGGGCGAGCGCCGCATCGAGGGCCGCGACGCCCTGCGGGGCTACTTCGCCTCCCGGCCCGCCGACCGCCTGTCCCGCCGGCTGTGCAGCAACGTCCTGGTCGACGTCCACTCACCGACCACGGCCACCGCCACCTCCTACTTCGCCACCTACCGCGTCGACGGCTGGACGGGCGACATGCTGCCGCCCCGGCTCCCCGTCAACGTCGGCCACTACGAGGACACCTTCCGCAGGACGGACGGCCGTTGGCTGCTCGCCACCCGCACCGTCCACCTCCCCTTCGGCGGCCCCACCGAGCGGCTCCGCCCCACCGAACCGGCCACCGAAGCCCCGGCCGACGTCCCCGACGGACGCGGCTGACGGACCGACGTACGGTGCCGCCCGGGCACCCGGCGCCTCCCTTCCGCGCACCGAGTGCCGGGCATTTGGTTGCGGTCGGCCCGGACCACTCCGTTTGCCGGACCTGATCGCCCGCCCGCGGGCAGCCGGCGCGGCCCGTCCGGTTCAGCCCGGAGCGCAGAGGTACCCGTGGGTGCCGCCGAGGTCCGTAGGCAAGTCGGCCGTCCCGATGCGGCGCGTCACGTCCTGTGACGGCGCGCCAACGGCAGCCTCACTCGCCTCCGCTCGTCCGCACGTCGTACAGCGACGGCACGAAGAAGCGGTGCTCCCAGAAGCCGCTGGCGGCGGCCGCCGCATCGACGGTCGCGACCCAGCCGGCCACGGCCTCCTCCAGGTCGCCTCCGTCGTGGTACCCCAACACGACCGGTGCCGTCAGTGCCGCGTGGTGGAGCAGCACGATGCGCAGGAACCGGTCGAGGCTGCCGGCCATCAGGGGGAACGTGTCGCCCTCACCGGTCCGGAAGCCGTGGTGCACCTCGCCGGTGCGACCGTTGAGCAGGATGGGCGCCCCCTGGAAGGTTCCGAGCCCTTCCAGGAGTTCGGGGTCGCCGTCGGCGGGTGGCAGCGCCTGCGACGCGATGTCTGTCGTTCGGAGCCCCGCGAGGCCGTCGGTGAGGAGCCAGCCGACCTCTGCCATGAACCGCCGGGTGCCGTCGTCCCGAACGGCCGCAGGAATCCGCTCCTCCGCGAGCGGGTGGCACGCTCCCGGCCCGAACGCCCAGTCCTGCTCCAGTGCTTCACGGCTCACCGCCCCGGTCAACGGGAGGGCGGGCTCCGGCCAGGCCGCCCGGCCGGCCACGCCGTACCCGGGGTTCGAGTGCGGTACGGACGGGAGCCGGGCCATCCGCTCCTCGTCCACCAGCGCACCGAACAGACCGCACCGACCGGAGAACACCCACAACGTGCCCCCCGGCGTGCCGGACGGCGCACACTGCACGGCCTCGTCCACCGCACCGGGCACCCACGGCAACCGCCGCGCCAACTCCGCGCGCTCCGACGCGTCGAAGGACGACCACGCCCCGTTCACCCGCCGCACCGCGCGGCCGGTCCCGTCGTCCTCCTCGACCTCCTCCAGCAGGTCCTCACCCGGACCGCCGAGGAACTCCCCCGTCCCCACGTCCCACAGCCACTCGTGCTCGACGTCCCAGTCGTCCTCGTCCTCCCGGCGGATCGCGAAGGCGACACCGCCCTCCTCCCGCTCCACCAGGTGCACCTCGTCGGCGAGGGGAATCGGATCGGCCAGCGGCGCGAGCCCGCTCGGCCACTGCCACCGCGACCACACCGTCCGCCACGGAAGGCTCGCCCGCGCCGCCACTCGGTCCGCGGCCTCGTCCTGTCCCCGGCTCACCAGCGCGTGGTGGACCCAGGCCAGCCACTCCTCATGGCTCGCCGGCGCAGCCAGTCCCTCCTGCAGCAGGCACTGCAGGTCACCGGCGATCCCGCCGAGCGGCACGCCCTCCGGGTACGCCAACGCCAGGCCCAGGCCCAGCCCGTACCACCCCGACTCCACCAGGAAATCCGGATCGGAGAGCCACTCCCCCAACTCCCCCGCCAACGCCGCATGCACCGGCCGTGCCGCATGCACGTACCCGGCCGCAGCCGGCTCCTCCCGCAGCCCCAGCACGGCCCGGTGCACCGCGCGCTGCTGGTCCGCGGTAATCGGCAAGTGCTCCCGTACGGCCCGGTGTTCCCCCACCCCGATGAACCCCACGCCGTCGGAGCCGAGCACCAACAGGTGATGCTGCTCGGCGAATTCCTCCAAAGCCGCAGCCGCCACCGGCACGCCGCCCAACGCCTCGACGAACGCCCGCCACACCGCCACCGGTGCACGGAACGTCTCCGATGCAGCTGCAGCCCGCAACCAGCACGTCTGCTGACCGGAGAGATCAGCCAACCGGATCGGCCGGGCGGGCGCAGCGGAAGCGGCTTCCCCGACCACCACCGGCACGCCCAGCTGCTCACGTGCATGGTGCCGGGCCCACAGCCGGACCCTCGCCGGCTCCTCCGCCGACGCCACCAACGGGCCCGCGGCGCCGACCCGGTCGAGCACCAACTGCTTTGCCCCACCGGCCTCTCCCACCGACCGCATCGCCTCGGCGACCACCACCTCCAGGCTCAACCCCGCGCAGTCGATCCGCACGATCCCCTCCACGGCTCCTCTTCCCCTCGACATCATCACCACGGCCGCTCGGCAGTTCATGATCTCCTGCCGCCGGCCGGCCGGTAGCCGCACCTCCGCCAGGCCGAGGGCAAGGAGAACCCGTCATCCGGCTCCAAGTCGACGGACCTCAGGCCGGAGTATGCGCCGTGCGCCATCCGAAGCTCCGCGCCTCACGTGGGGATCTCGCCGATCCGCGTAAGGCGGATCGGGTGGTGCGGGAGGCAGAACAGCTGCAACCGCCGGCTCACGTGCGTTCGCTGTGACAGTCGCGCGTCGGGGCCCCGATCAGCTCACTGCCGGGCGGTGGGGGCTCTATTCGGGAGCCTCCTGCCACAGGTCGAGCAGGGTCGGCGCGAAGTACTTCTGCTCCCAGAACCCGGCCTCGGCGGCGGCCGGATCGATGGCGCGGATCCAGCTGAGGACGTCTTCCTCCAGGTTGAGGGAGTCGTCCACACCGAGCAGGATGGGTACCAGCAGCACGGCCCGGTGCAGCATCACGACCCGGAGGAACTGCGGCAGTCCGCTGGCCATCAGGACGAGGTCGCGGTTCCAGTCCTCACCGAACACTTCGCCGGTGCGGCCGTCGAGCAGGATCGGCGAACCGAAGAACCGGCCGAGCCCGATCAGCAGTCCGGGGCGACCGTCCGCCGGAACCAGTCCACCTGGCGCGAGTGCGGGGGTCAGCAGTCCCGGATGATCCGCCACCGGCCAGCCCACCGTGCTTAGGAACTCCCTGGTGGCAAGGTGTTCGACCGCGGTCGGAAGCCGCTCGGGCGTCACCGGGTGGCATGCTCCGCGGCCGAACGCCCGGTCCTGCTCCAGTTCCTCCCGGGTGAGCGGCCCCGCGAAGGACACCTCCGGCCGGGGCCACTGCGCGCGGCCGCTGAGTGGACGGCCGTACCCTCCGCGCGGGAGCCTCGGCAGCCGGGCCATCAGGTCCTCGTGCACGACCGCGCCGAACAGCCCGCACCGTCCCATGAACACCCACAGCGTGCCGTCCGTCCGGTCCGGGGGTTCGCACAGGGCGGCGAAGGTGACCGACTCGCCCATCCACGGCAACGCGGGCACCGGGAGGTCCTTCCACCGGCGAAGGGCCCACTCGCCGTTCACGTGGCCGACGACGACCCCGGCGAGTGCCCGCTCCCGAGGGTGGATCCCGCTGTGCGGTTCCGTGCTCGGGGTGCCGATCAGCTCACCCGTCCGAGCGTTCCACAGCTGCGTGAACACCGCGCCCGATGCGCCGTCCCAGGGCTCGTGCCGGGTGGCGAGGGTCGGACCATCGGGCCCGTGCACCAACAGGATCCTGTCCTGCTCGGTCTCCTGCGGCGTCCGCGGCGCGTACCCGCTCGGCCATCGCCAGTGCGACCACAGCGTCTGCCACGGCAGCCGCACCCGGGCCGCCACCTCGTCCGCCACTGCGGTGAAACCCCGCCCCACCAGGGTGTGGTGCACCCAGCTCAGCCACTCCTCGTGGCTCGCAGGCGCGGCCAGCCCCTCCAGCAGCAGGCAGTGCAGATCACCCGCGACCGTGCCCAGCGGCACACCCTCCGGGTACGCCAGCGCCAGCCCCAGAGCAAGGCCGTACCAGCCCGACTCCACCAGGAAATCCGGATCGGAGAGCCACTCCGCCAACTCCCCCGCCAACGCCGCATGCACCGGCCGTGCCGCATGCAGGTACCCGGCCGCAGCCGGCTCCTCCCGGAGCCCCAGCACGGCCCGGTGCACGGCACGCTGCTGGTCCGCCGACAGCGGGAAGCTGCGTCGTACCTCCCGGTGCACGTGGATGTCGGCGAAGCCGATGCCTCCGCCGTCCCGTACGAGCAACGGGTGCCGCTCCACAGCTTCCTGGAGCTCCTCCTCGGCGACCGGCCCCGCCAGAGCCGCCACGACAGCCCGCCAGACGACGAGCGGCGAACGCCGCAGCTCCAGCGCACCCGAGGCCGCCAACAGCACCTGGTCGAGAGGACCTTGCGCGGTCACGCCTCCGGCCACCGGCCCGGGCCGGACGTCCGGGGCAACCTCGACGCCCACCCCCAGCACCGCCTTGGCCCGGCCCCGCGCCCACTGCCCGATCCGGCCGGGCTCGGCCGAACTGATCAACGGCCCTGCCGACCCGACGCCCTCCAGCCGCACACTCCAAGCCCCGCTCTCCCGCACCGCCCGCAGCGCCCGGGCCTGCACCTCATCCACGTGCAGCCCGCCGCAGTCCACGGTCACCGGCATGTCCACGGTGCTCTCCCCCCGCCCTTCCCCGGTCACGGGCTCACTCTGTCACGTACCCACGACCCTGCCGGACGGGTCGTCAGTCCGGAGGCACCGGCACTGCGCCGGAGTCGAGGAAGAGGTAGTCGTACACCTTCCGGAGGTATGCGTAGAGTTCGTCGTCCGACTCGAAATCGACGAACGTCAGGTCGCAGTACTCGCCGTGCGACAACGGCCGCTTATCCAGGACGTAGTCGAACATCCGGCGGAGATCGTCGGCCCAGTCCGCCCGCTTCGCGTTGGCCAGAACGACGGGCATGTAGGCGTGCGCCGTCTCCACGTGAAGGTACTGCCGGATGAATCCGGTCGGGACCATCCTCACATCCATGACGGGTGCTCTCCTTCCGGGTCGGTCAGCAGGACGGCGTGCCGGCCTGCGACCGACCACCCGGAGCGGCCCCGCATCGCTCTCGTGCCCGGCATCAGTCGGGCGGAAGCGGAACTTCGTCCGCGCCGAGGAAGAGGTACCGGTAGACCTTGCCGAGGTAGGCGTACAACTCGGCCTCGCTCTCGAAGTCGACCCAGGTCGTCTCGCAGTACTGCCCGACCGAGAGCTCCTTCGCCTCCAGGACCCGGGAGAACTCCCGCTTGATCGACTCCCCCCACTCCGGGGCGGAGGACGACAGTGTCGACCGAACCCGCGGGAGGTGGTGGAACGCCACCTCCACGTTCAGGTAGGTCTGGAGGAAGCCTGCGAGATCTCCCTTCTCCCCCGTCACGGCTCCGGTCACCGCCCGATCCGGCTCAGCTGCCGGGGATCTGCACGCGCAGCGCGCTCAGCCCCGTGCTGTCCGCCACCAGGACGATGCCGTCCGGCGTGACATCGGCCCCGGCGAGTGGAGCGGTCGCGGCGAAGACGGCCAGCTGCCCGCCCTCCGCCTGCCAGATGCGGAGGTAGTCGCCACCGACGCTCAGTCGCAGGGCGCCGGTCTCCCGGTCCTCGTCCGACGGCCGGACGAGCTGTTCCGGGTCGCCGTCCAGCGGCTCGCCGGTCTGCGCGTGATGGGCGACCAGCGGCTGTTCGCCTCCGGGCAGGTTGGCCACCACGGCCGGGGTGCCGTCCGGGCCCGCTGCGGCGGTGATCCCGGCGATCCCCGCCAGCGGCCTGTGCCAGAGCGTGCGCCAGGGCAGGTCGACACCGAACTCGGAGACGGACAGGCCGTCCTGTCGGCAGCCGTGCTCCAGCAGGCCCGCGATGGTGCGGGCATCGGCCTGGGTGCGGGTGAACAACGGGGCGAGGCGCAGCCAGGTCCGTCCGACGGCCGGCAGCTCTGCACCGGTACCGGTGAGGTGTTCGGCAGCGGCGCGGAGCACGACCTGGTCGGCGTGGACGAGGAATGCCGGGTCCGCCATCAGCTCCGGCAGGATGCCGCCCTCCAGCGCATGCCGGACCAAGCCGGAACGGGTGTAGGCCGGCGCCTCGGACCACCGCCCGGGCCCCTCGGGGAGCCGGGCCAGCAGGGCGCTGGCCATCCTGCGGCTGCTCTCGCGAGCGGTCGTGCCGAACCGCTCCCGCAGTTCGCCGGCCAGGGCCGGGTGCCGCAGCCGGACGGCGGGCTCCGAGCCGTCCGCATCGTCGTCTCCGTCGAGCAGGTCGAAGAAGGGGAGCAGGAGTGCCTGACCGTCGGCGAACGCCGAGGACAGGTCCTTGCCGGCCACCGCCGAGGCCAGCGGCTCCCACAGCGAGAACGGAAGGGAGGCTCCGGCGCCGGCGAGCGCCAGCGGGGCAAGCAGCCGGCGGAGCGTGAGCTCGTCGGTGCCGCAACGCTCGGCGTGCAGGTCGAGCGCGTCCCCCACCGTGGTGGGGAAGCCCACTGCCGGGCCGTCGGGCACGGCCAGCAGCGACCAGGCTGCCAGTTCCACGACCAGCGGCCCGCCCGCGTTCCGGGCGATCGCTTCGGCCGAATCCGGCAGGTCGACCATGGCGGCAGCCTGGAGCCGCAGTGCATCCGCGTCCGCCCAGGGCTCCTCGTCGAGGTCGATCACCAGGAGGTCCTCGGCGGGCAACCGCTCCGCCAGCCACTCGGCCTGCGCCCGGGGCACGTCGGTGAGCAGCCGGATCCCGGGCGCGAGCGCCAAGGGCAGCAGGACCTCCTGCGCGGCGCGGGCCGGACCGTCCAGCTCGCGGAGGACACCGGACCGGTCCACGTCGGCCACGACGACAGGGACGGGCCGCTCCTGCTCCTCGGCGAGCAGCGCGTACACGTCCTCGGTCCGATCCACGCCCAGCCCGAGCTCGTCGGCGATCAGCCACAGCAGCTGGGCGGGCGTCAGCCCGTCTGCCGCGAAGACCGGTGGCACCGGCAGGCCTTCCACCGGCACGGTGTCCGGCTGGAGGGCGTCGGTGTCGAGGAGCTTGCGGTACTCCGGATCGCAGAGCATCAGGAAGCCGGTCAGCAGGCGCGAGCGGCCGCTTCCCGGTGTCCCCGTGATCAAGACGGTGGCCGGGGTACCTACGTCGGCGAGCCATGACGCCAGGGCCCGGAGCGCAGGCGCTCGCCCGCCCAGGTGAGGGTGCGGCTGGTGGACTGGCTGGGAAGTCAAGGTTCGGGCTCCAAGGCTGTTGCAGTGGGACGAGGTACCTGCGAAGCGCTATTCGGGGCCCTCCTCCCACAGCTCGATGAGGCTCGGCGAGAAGTAGGTGTCCTCCCAGAAGCCGCCCTCGGCCGCGGCGGGGTCGACCGTCCCGATCCATCGGGCGACGTCCTGCTCGAGGTCCACCGAGTCGTAGACGCCGAGCAGCACGGGCACCGACAGCACAACCCGGTGCAGCAGCACGATCCGGAGCAACTGCGGCAACCCGGAGGCCATCAGGGACGGCTCGTCCGGGGAGTCCTCGCAGAACACCGCTCCAGTGCGGCCGTCGAGCAGCAGCGGATCGCCGCGGAAGTCGCCCAGCCCCTCCAGCAGATGGGGACGGCCCTCGACCGGGACAAGCCCGCCGGCCGTCGGCGCGGCTGTCGACAGGGCCGGGTCGTCCACCTCCGGCCACCCCACCTCCGTGAGGAACTCCCGGGTGGCGGAGTGCTCGACCGTGTCCGGCAGCAGTTCGGGCGCCACCGGACGGCAGGCACCGGCACCGAACGCCACGTCCTGTTCCAGCTCCGTCCGGCTCAGGGGCCCGGTGAGGGACACGGCCGGCGCGGGCCACTGCGCCCGCGAGGTGACCCCGTGCCCGTACCAACCCCGTGGCACCTGCGGCAGACCTGCCACCAGGTCGTCGTGCACCAGGGCACCGAACAGACCGCACCGCCCCATGAACACCCACATCGTGCCGTCCGCCGGGTCCGAGGGCGTGCACTGCACGGCGTGCTCCACCGACTCCCCCACCCATGGCAGCTCGGCGACCGCCTCGTACTGGAGGCCGAGACCGGCGGAGCTCCACTCCCCGTCCGTGTGCAGGGCCGTGCGGCCCGAAAGGTCCTTCTCCCGGGGGAGGACGTTCTCGTGGACCTCGGTGTCCACCTCGCCGAGCTTCTCGCCGGTGCGGATGTCCCACAGCTGCTCGAACACCGTGCCCCAGTCCTCCTGGGACTCACGCCGGGTGGCGACGGCCGGCCCGTCCGGACCGTTCACGAGGCAGAGTTCGTCCTGCGCGAGTTCCTCCGGCTGCCGGGACGCGTACCCGCTCGGCCACTGCCACCGGGACCACACCGTCCGCCACGGCAGCCGCACCCGGGCCGCCACCTCGTCCGCCACTGCGGTGAAACCCCGCCCCACCAGGGTGTGGTGCACCCAGCTCAGCCACTCCTCGTGGCTCGCAGGCGCGGCCAGCCCCTCCAGCAGCAGGCAGTGCAGATCACCCGCGACCGTGCCCAGCGGCACACCCTCCGGGTACGCCAGCGCCAGCCCCAGAGCAAGGCCGTACCAGCCCGACTCCACCAGGAAATCCGGATCGGAGAGCCACTCCGCCAACTCCCCCGCCAACGCCGCATGCACCGGCCGTGCCGCATGCAGGTACCCGGCCGCAGCCGGCTCCTCCCGGAGCCCCAGCACGGCCCGGTGCACGGCACGCTGCTGGTCCGCCGACAGCGGGAAGCTGCGTCGTACCTCCCGGTGCACGTGGATGTCGGCGAAGCCGATGCCTCCGCCGTCCCGTACGAGCAACGGGTGCCGCTCCACAGCTTCCTGGAGCTCCTCCTCGGCGACCGGCCCCCCCAGAGCCGCCACGACAGCCCGCCAGACGACGAGCGGCGAACGCCGCAGCTCCAGCGCACCCGAGGCCGCCAACAGCACCTGGTCGAGAGGACCTTGCGCGGTCACGCCTCCGGCCACCGGCCCGGGCCGGACGTCCGGGGCAACCTCGACGCCCACCCCCAGCACCGCCTTGGCCCGGCCCCGCGCCCACTGCCCGATCCGGCCGGGCTCGGCCGAACTGATCAACGGCCCTGCCGACCCGACGCCCTCCAGCCGCACACTCCAAGCCCCGCTCTCCCGCACCGCCCGCAGCGCCCGGGCCTGCACCTCATCCACGTGCAGCCCGCCGCAGTCCACGGTCACCGGCATGTCCACGGTGCTCTCCCCAGTCCTTGCCTCAGTCACGGATCACCCAGTCAGGCAGCACACGGCCGTGCCGGACGGACGTGAGGCTGGAAGGACCAGCACCCAGCCGGAGCCGATGAAGAGCTGGTCGTACGCCTTCCGAAGGTGTACGTGGAGCCCGTCGTCCAACACGAAGTCGACGAACGTCAGGCCGCAGTACTCACCGTGCGACAAACCTTCCCAGAACGTAGTCGAACATCTACCAGAGATCGCCGGCTCAGCCCGTGTGCTTCACGTTGGCCAGAACGACGGGCATGTCGGCGTGCGCCGTCTGCGCGTGGAAATACTGCCCGGTGAATCCGGTCGGAGCCATTCTCGCATCCATCACGGCCGATATTCACGAACGGCGGCGTACGCGCGGCCCGCGCGTTGCGGCCCGGTTCGCCGCTCGAGGTAGCCGGAACGCCGAACCCCAACTGCTCATGCGGCCGCGATCCGCGCGAGTCCGGATGCATTCAAGGCAACTGCCATTCCTTCAGAGGAGGCCGTCCCACATCTGCTCGACCACTACCGACCACCAGTTCTCGCTGCCGTTGAAGACCGTACCGTCAAGTGCAGCCAGAGCCTGCTGGAAGTCTGCCGTGTGCCGGGCCGCCTCGCCGGGGTCCAGGCCTCGCCGCTGAGGCCAGGAGGAGCGCAACAGGTCGAGACAGGATACGAACTGTCCAGTACTGCGGTTCGTGTATCTCACGCTGCCGAGCCGCCGACCTACGGCCCAAACCTCGCCGGTTTCCGGAGTCACACACAGATCCCGGCCGAAGTCGGTACCCAGGCGCACGTATCCGCGCTCGGCAAAGCATTCCGCAACAGGGTCGGTGACAGTCGTACCCTCGGCCCCGAGTTGGTCGAGCAGGAGGATGCCTTCCTCAGCAGCCGGCTCGAAGAAGGGCGGAAGTGCCGGGCCGACCGGATCCGACCGCACCGCACCGCTGTCCGTCGTGATGGGGAGCGGCAGGCGGCGGGTCTCGACGTCGACCACGAATCCACGCCTGCGCCCGGAGTCGACGATGTGCGCGCGCAGGGCTGCGAGACCACGTTGCCGCGAGGCTTCCTCCGCGCCGTATTCCGCGGAGTGCGACAGTTTCACGTCCGGCCACCAGCGGCGCACCTGAGCTGCGCAATTGCCGCCCGGCAGCTCGCAGACCTGCAACTCCGTGTACAGCTCGAGGACATCATCGGCACTGGTGCCGAGCGATTCCAGTCGTTGCCGCAACTGCCACTCCGGGTGGAGCAGCCCGGGGCCGCTGCGGGCGACCTCGGACTTCACTTGCCCTTCCGGCGTACGAAACCTCACCGCTGCCGAATAACCCGGCCCGGTCCTCAACACCGATCTCTCTCTTCCTGCCGCAGCCTGTCCACTGGACCTTCCCTCGCCCTAGCCGTAGAGCGTGTAGGAGGTCTCGTCCTCCACCGCCTGGAACCACCACCAGTCGGCGCCTTGGTCCTCGGCGGCCTCCGGGTCGATCCGGGTGAGTGACGCACGGAGGAAGTCCAGGAACTCGTACCGCTCCGGAACCTGCCGGACCGCGGACACGGACAGTGCCCACGAGGTGAAGGCCTGGCAGGCCGCGAACCTTGCGACTGAGGTGTTGACCAGGTCCGGTTCAGAGGTCTCGGCTTGGACGACCCGGCCGGTTGTGTGCTCCACGCACAGTGGTGTCTCTTCGTCCGCGGACAGTGCCAGTACGGTGCGGCCGGCATCGTCCGCCGAGGCCGGCTCGCCCAGTTCCTCCAAGTGGTCCGCCAACGTACGCGGGTTCGCAAGGAAATCGGCAGTACCGCGCCAGAAGACGGGGAAGCCCGGCAGACCCACGGCGCACAGCACGTGGGCGACGTCCTGCCTCTCTGCCGCACCGCCGAGAGTCTCACGGTCGGCGCGTACGACGCCGCCGTAGTAGTAGCGGGTCAGGTCGGTGTCGGCCTGCAGGGGCAGGGCCCACATGCCGTCGGGCGGCAGTAGGTTCGGCGCCGTTGTCTGCAGCTGCTGCACCGGTGCGGGAATGGTCGGGTCGAAGGTGATGACGGCTGCCCCGCTGTGACCGGCCAGCAGCACTCGGCCGCCGGGCAACGGATGCATCCGGGCACCGGGGTAGGGCGTACAGAGAGCGTGGACGCGGTCACCGGCAGGGCTGGTGACCCTCACCTTGAGCAGGCGGAAGTCCCGCACGATCTCGACCACGGGTGCGGCTCCCGCCACCGCTTCGGCCTCCGCCACCGGCATCGGCCCGGTAGGGGGTTCCGCCTCGGCCTCGCCGATCTGCGTACCGTCGGCCAAGGAGTACCAGCGGTGGAGGCCGTCGTAGAGCGATTGCAGACAGACCTGGTGCACTTCACTGCCGCCGTCGGCCCTGCGGATCCCGGCAACCTCGACGGGCCCGGTCCAACCCTGCGCGAAAGCTCGGGTGTCGAACGCGCCAAGGGGTCGCCAGTGGGCCCAGTCAGCCCGCCAAGGCAGCTGCAGGCCCAGGCCGTCCAGAGCGTGGACCAGGTCTTCGGCGCCCCACATCTGCGCGGCGAACCGCAGCCGTGACACCCACTCGGCAAGGTCGCATCGGGCTGCGTTCCGATAGAGTCTCACCGCTTCGGCGACGACACGGCGGCGCAGCGCCGCGAACGTGCCGGCGTCTCGGTCCTGACCGTCCCGATCGGCTGCGGCAACGGCCTCGGCCAGGGCTTGGGGGTCACTGAGCACCAGGACCCTGACATCCTCGAGCCAGTCGTCCAGTACGCCTCCGGCCAAGGCGTGCCCGATTCCGAACCTCAGCGCGTAGGACTCCGCCGGGTCCGGCTCGCGACCGGTCGCGAACCCGACCACGTCGTCCGGAATCCGTTGCCGCACTGTCGCTGCCAGCCGACGCTGCACCTCCGCCACGCTGGCGCCGTACGATGCGAGAGCGGCATCCGCCAGGGCGGCGTCGCGCAGGCGGGCGTGTCGCACCGTGGAAGCATCCTGGGTGGCGGCATTCGTCGTGAACTCGTAGGCGACGAAAGCCTCGACCGCCTCCTCGACCTGCCTGAGCTCGTCGAGGGAAACCTCCCGGCCGCGAACCGCGGCAGCGGCCTGCATCCGGAGAGCGTCCGGCATCCCGAGAACACCCTCTGCCATGACCAGCGGTGCCAGCAACTGTCGGACCTTCGGAGCGGCCGGGCCGAACGACGCCAGGACGTACTCCCAGGCCTCTTCCAGCGTTCGGGGCAACCCGGGCTCCACTGTCCCCCGGACCCGGACCTCCATGGCCAGCACCTCAGCCAGGAGGAAGTTCGGCCAGGCCGCCGATGTCAGCGCGGCGGCAGCACTTGCAGCATCCCCGGCCGCATCCGCGTAGACCGAGCCCGGCACGTCCAGCAGACCGCGCACCCATCCCTCGAATGCGGCCCGGTCCGGGGCGAACCGCTCCTCGTCGAGGTCGATCACCGACGGGACGAGGCGTGGATACCGCCGCAGCAGTGCGTCGAGGTCCTCCCGGCCGACTTCGGCGAGCAGCAACGCGCTGTATCCACTGCCGTCCCGGCCCATCGTGGCCGGGTCCAGGAACTCACGGACCAGATCCGGTACTCCGCGGCGCGCCGCCGTTGCCCGCAGCCGCCCGGGGACGCCGCTCAGCAGGACCGCCTGCGGCCGAGCGGTCTCCTCCAATGCCCTGGTCAGCCCGGCGTAGTCGAGATCGCCTCTCACACTCGCTGCCAGGCCCGCGCCGTCGGCCAGTGCCCTCAACCACTCCCCCTCCGTCTCCCCGTCTGCGTCCGCGACACCGACAAAGGCGTTGACCGGCGGCAGCGGCCCGTCGGCCGAAGGGATGAACTCGCGCGCCTCTTCGTCGGCCCCCAGCGCCGTGCGAGCCAGGAGCCAACTCTTGCCCGCCCCACGGTCCCCTGTCACGAGACGGACGCCGTCCGCGATGTCCCTCCGCTCAAGCCACGCAGCCAGCTCATCGGCAGCGGTCAAGCGCCCGGCCAGGTGGAAGCGCATGCGGGGGTTCACTCCTCGTTCTCGTTCGCTTCGGCGACCGCAGTCGGCTGCGCTGCGGAAGCGGCAGGATTTCCGGACGGATAGTAGCGGCGGTTCTCGGCGATGATCTGCGCACGGTTGGCAACGATCTTGTCGACCTGCGCTTCCATCTTCGCACCGCTCGTGCCGTCGTCCGGGTGAGGCACCGAGTGGGTGACACGAACCTTGCCGAACGTCGTGTAGAGGATCCTCGCGCAGCCGGACTGCCTACAGGGCGCCCGCTCGGAGTACACCTCGATCAGCTTCACCCGCTGCGGCGGCGTCAGATTGCTCTGAACTCCCCGCAGGTATTCGGTGGCCACCTTCTCCGAGTGCCCGGCATGCGTCCAGGGTTGGTCGGCGATGGGGGCCACCGTCTTCACACGGGCGGGCCAGTTCCGGGAGATGAGCACCTGCTCGGCACCGTCCGGCTCGATGACGAACTTGAAGGCCGCGTAGTTGGCCTGAACGCTCTCGTGCAGATCGCCCACGTTCGGGTGTCGGGTGAGGATCGAGTCCGGGACGGCGTAGTGCTGGAAGAAGGCGTCATCGGCTCGGGCAGCCTCGACCATTCTGCTGAGGTCGGAGGTGCCGAAATCCTCCTGCTCCGAGGCCGCGAGCGTCTGCCACTCGTGACCCGCCCGGTTCCTTTCCGGAGCAGGGGGGTCCTTGAGATACCCGTCCTCGGCCTCCTTGTGGTCGGTGTCCAAGCGTTCGCCGTAATCGGGCGCACTCGTCGTCCGCTTGCCGGCGGCCTCCTCCGGGGCGCGCCGCTCAGGGCGGGTATCGGATGCGTCGTGGTGCGGATCGCGTTCGGGCGTCGCGGGGCGGCGGTCCGGGCCCAACGGGATGGCGAACACGCCGTGGTCACCGCTGTGGAGGGGCTGGTTGGAGCGGCGGCCGGTCTGGGCGTCGACGTAGGTGATCTTGCCGTTGTGGTTGACGGCGTTCCAGGCGTGGGCGCGGCCGTCCGCGTCGCGGGTGATGATGACGGCCTGCGAACCATGGCCCTCGCGGCGGAGGGTGTCCTCCAGCCTGCGATAGGCGTCCTTGCCGTCGCCCATGTCGGAGAACTTGGCACCGAGGGCGTTCTCGATGCGGTCGCGGCCGCCGCGCTCACCGCGGTCCGAGGGGTTGCCGTCCGCGTCGTGGTCGGGGGTGCGGGCGGCCGCCGGCGTCGGGTGGCCGGAGTAGGTGTCGACGGTGGCAAGCGCCACGTCGACGCAGTTGTTGTGGCGCCCGGGCGCGTTCGGGTCGCCGTTGATGGCGCGCGGCCAGTCGCCCTCCGGGTCCGGGTGCCGCTGCGGCTTGCCGTCGGCGTCGCGCGGGACGGAGTTCTCGACCCGCTCACGGTCGTGGTGGCCGGGCTCGACCAGGCCGCCCGGGCTCCCGTACGGACGGTCGGCGGTCGCCGGACGGTCCGGGTCGGCCGGCTTGTGGTCCGGGGTGGCGCCGTCGGCCGGCTTGTGGTCCGGGGTGGCGTGCTCGGGGTCGCGGTTCGGCGTAGGCCCGCCGTGGTCGTTGCGCCGGTCCGCCTCCGGGCGGTCTGCACGCGGGTCCGGGCGAGTGGGTGCGTCGTCCGGACGCTCCGCCCGAGGGTCCTGACGCGGAGCGCCGTCGGCCGGGCGGTCGGTACGCGGGTCGGGGCGGGTGGTCCCGTCCGGACGCGGAGGCGCCGAGGTCGGACGGTCGGCGGCCGGGCGGTCGGCACGCGGGTCGGGACGCGACGTGGCGTCGGGGCGCGGAGGGCCGACCCGCGGGTCGGGACGGCCGGCGGTGGGCTGCTGGCCCAGGTTGGTGGGGCGGTCGGTGCGGTCCGGGCCCGGGTTGTTCCGCTGGCCGGGGACGGTGGGCCGGTCGGCGTCGGCAGGCCGGTTGCCGTTCGGGGTGCCGGTGGTGGGGCGGTCGGTACGCGGCGTGTTCGCGCTGCCCGTGCCGGGCGTCCCGGTGGTCGGCGGGACACTTGCGCCGGGGTTCACCGGGCCGGGGTTCTGGGACGGCTGGCCCGTGGACGGCGTTGCGGCGCTGTCCGGGGTGGGCGTACCGGGCGTATGGGTCGGCGGCGCATCGGCGACCGCGGTGGAGGCGGTGTGGACGGTCGCCCGGGGCGGCCCGTCCGAGGACGGCGCGCGGGAGGCGTCGCCGGCCGGGACGTGCGGCACCGAACCTGCATGCGGCGGCACCGCCGAACCGGAACGTTCCTGCTGCGGGGCGCCCTCCTCGGCCCGCGGGGTTGACTCGTGGCGCTGCGGCGGCGCCTCGTGCCCGGGGCGGCCGGCCTCCGGACCGTTGTGGGACTGGGCCGCAGTACTCGCCGGGGCGTCCCCGCGCACCGGACCGTACGACGGAGACGGTCGCCCGTCGCCGCTGGGGGACGGGCTCCCGGACGGCTCGTCGCTGCCGCGCACCGGACCGTAGGACGGAGCGGTGGTGTGCGCATCGGCGGAATGCGGCTGGGCGTGCGCGGGCGTCGGACCGGCGTCCGGGGACGGACGGGACGACGGGGAGCCGGCCTCGTGGCCCGGCGTCGGCGTGCGGGACGAATCGGGCGCGGTGTGGGCGGAGACCGGACCAGGCCGGGTGGCATCCGTACCCGCGTGCGACGGGGTGCCGCTGTCACCACCGTGGTGCGGACCGGCGGAAGGCGCCGCCTCGGACCGTCCGGCCGGCGTACCGCCGTGGGTCGGGGTCGACGTCGGAGCGGGCGAACCGTCCGACGCGGTGTGGGCGGAGACCGGACCGGGCCGGGTGGCGTCCCCACCCGGGTGCGAGGTGGTGCCGCTGTCACCGGCGTGGGGCGTGGCACCGTGGGCCGGGGCCGACGATCCGTCCCCAGCGTGGTGGGACGCAGGGGTCGGGGCAGGGGCGGGAGCGGGAGCGCTGTCGGGCGCCGGGTGCGCGGACGTCGGGCCGGGCCGGGTGGTGTCCGCGCCGGAACGGTCCGCGGGGGCGTCTCCGTTGTGCGCGGGCCCGTCCGGAGAACCGTCGTGGGCAGGAGGGTTGGGCCGGCTGTCGGTACCGGTGTGCGCGGGCGGCGCGTCCGCGCCGCGGCCGTCGCCCGTAGCCGGCACCGGGCCGTCCGAGCCGGGCGCCGGACGGCTGTCCGTACCCGTGTGGGCGGGCGCAGCCGTGTCCGCGGCGGGGGCGGGCGCGGGGTCGGAGCTCAGTCGGGTGCCGAAGGGGTCGAGCGGTGTGGCGCTGCGGTGGTCGCTCGCGGGTGCCGGGGCCGGCGTCGGCCGGGGCGTGCTTTCGCTCCGGTTGCCGGCGCCGTCACCGCTGTTCCCGTTGTCGGCCGAGGGAGTGTGGTCGGCACCGCCGTTGCCGGAGTCGCCGGACGAGTTGCGCGAGCCACTCGGCGAGGATCCGGACGACGACCCCGACCCGTGCGAGCCCGACGTCCCGGTGCTGCCCGAGCCACCCGACGAACCCGCCGAGCCCGAGGAGCCCGCCGAGCCCGAGGAGCCTGACGAATCCGAGGAACCCGACGTGTGGGAGGACGAGTTGGACGACGAACCGGAGTCCCCGCCGTTCCCGTTCCCGTCCCCGCTCCCGTGCTCGCCGCCGCCCTCGTGGCCGCCGCTTTCGCCGTGTCCGGCCG
>NZ_BAAALD010000117.1:19006-20710 GCF_039528095.1 Kitasatospora arboriphila | reverse complement strand
GCGGGCGGGGGGGGAGCCGCAGGGCGGCCGGCCGGCACGCGCAGGCGTCGGCGAGGTCGGCGGCGCCGACCGGGTCGCAGCTGACCCGGGTGCCGCCGACGAGGTCCCCGAGCAGGCCGACGGCGGCGGCCTGGTCCAGCCCCCCGATGATCACCGGGTCGACGTCCTCGATGCCGGTCAGCGGGCCACCGGCGACGGCGAGCAGCAGGGTGCCGGCGCCCGCGCCGAGCAGCGGACGCAGTTGGGCGGCGTCCTTGACGTCGTCGAGCAGCAGCAGCACCTCCCGCTCGGCGGGCGCCACGCGCAGTGCGGCGCACGCGGGGTCGGCGCCGTCCGGCCCGCCGGACGGCTGCAGCCGGGGCGGGACGGCGTCCAACTGCCCCAGCACCCGCCGGGCCGTCCGGCCGGGCGGCACCCGGCTGCCGTCGGGCGCGGAGAGCCGGGCGTACAGCACGCCGCCGGGGTACTGGACGGCCACCGACCGGGCCCAGCGCAGCGCGAGCGCCGTCCGCCCGGCCCCGGCCCGGCCGGCCAGCACGACCAGCCTGGCCGCGTCACCGCCCTGGCCGGCGGCGCGGGCGGCGGCGTCCAGCGCGGCGAGTTCGGTGCGGCGGCCGGCGAAGGCGGTCGGCCCGGGCGGCAGGCCGTCCGCGGGGCCGGCCGCTCCGGGGCCGGCGGACCGCTCTTCGATGGTCGCCGTCTTCCTCGCCACCCGTGCCCACTTCCGTCGGTCGCCCGCAGCGGACCCGCTGCGGGCCCTGCCGCGAAGCGTAGTTCGAACGACCGCCCCCGCAGAGGTCACCCGCCCGCCCCGCCCCGGGCATCACCCCCGCGGGTCAAGCAGGCGGCCGACCACCCAGGGCGCGGGGAGGCGGCCGACCACCCAGGGGCGCGTGGGGGTACCTGAGGTCGCCCTCACCGAAAGCAGCCCCGCGCCCCTGAAGGGCGCACCCTCAGTCCTGGCGGAAGGGCCGGGCCGGCCAGGGCGAGTCGGCGGGGCGCAGGATGTCCAGGCCCTGGCCGGTGAGGGCGGCGTGCAGCGCGAGGGTGCCGGTGATCAGGGTGGGGTTGTGCAGTTCGCCGGCCAGGACGAGCCGGATCAGCTCCTCCAGCGGGACCCTGGCGGTCTCGATCTCCAGTTCCTCGCCGTGGGCGGCGTACCGCTCGCCCTCGGCCTCGGAGAGGTCGGTGGCGAGGAAGAGCCGCAGCGCCTCGTCGGTGCCGCCGGGCGAGGTGTAGAAGTCGACCAGCACCCGCCATTCGCCGGCCTTGCAGTGGGCCTCCTCGTAGAGCTCCCGCTGGGCGGCGTGCAGCGGGTTCTCGCCCGGCACGTCCAGCAGGCCCGCGGGCAGCTCCCACAGGCGCTGCCGGACGGGGTGGCGGTACTGGCGCAGGATCAGCACCCGCTGCCGGTCGTCCAGGGCGAGCACCGACACCGAGCCCGGGTGGGTCTGGTAGTCGCGGCGCGCCCAGGATCCGTCGGGCATCTGCACCTCCTCGGTGCGCACCCCGGTGACCCGGCCCTTGAACGGCGTCTCGCCGGCCCGGACGGGCCACTGCTCGGCGGCATCCCTGATCTGCTGCTGGAAGTCCATCGCTCTCCCCTTTTCGTCAGTACGACACAATCTAACCCGACGCACCCTCAGCCTGCGGCCACAACCGTCCGCGAACAGCCGGGCGGGGGGCGGGGGGGGGGGGGGGGCG
>NZ_BAAALD010000117.1:0-18996 GCF_039528095.1 Kitasatospora arboriphila | reverse complement strand
CCGGACGGCGGCCGTGCGGGGGAATCCGCACGACCGCCGTCCGGTCATCGGGAGGACGCAGCGGCGTCCCGGGCCTACTGGGCCCCGGTCTTGATCTTGATGGCCGCGGCGACCAGGCCCGCGAACAGCGGGTGCGGGCGGGTCGGGCGGGACTTCAGCTCCGGGTGCGCCTGGGTGGCGACCAGGTAGGGGTGGACCTCGCGCGGGTACTCGACGTACTCGACCAGGTCGCCCTTGGGAGAGAGGCCGGAGAACTGCAGGCCGGTCTTCTCGAGGTCGGCGCGGAAGGCGTTGTTGACCTCGTAGCGGTGGCGGTGGCGCTCCTCGACGTACTGCTCGCCGCCGTAGACCTCGCGGACGATCGAGCCCTCGGCGAGCTTGGCCGGGTAGAGGCCCAGGCGCATGGTGCCGCCCAGGTCGCCCTTGCCGTCGACGATGGCGAGCTGCTCGGCCATGGTCGAGATGACGGGGTACTTGGCGGCCGCGTCGAACTCGGTGGAGTTCGCCTCGGGCAGGCCGGCCAGGTTCCGGGCGGCCTCGATCACGACGCACT
The DNA here is from genome assembly GCF_039528095.1 of Kitasatospora arboriphila. Lineage (NCBI taxonomy): Bacteria > Bacillati > Actinomycetota > Actinomycetes > Kitasatosporales > Streptomycetaceae > Kitasatospora > Kitasatospora arboriphila. Next base: position 18,443 of record NZ_BAAALD010000117.1, on the reverse strand, counting down.
GCAGGCCCAGGCACAGGCCCAGCAGCGGGATCCCGTTCTCGCGGCCGTAGGTGATCGCGGCGACCTTGCCGTCCACGCCGCGGTCGCCGAAGCCGCCGGGGATGCAGATCGCGTCCACGTCGCCCAGGTGCTCCTGCGCGCCCTCCGGCGTCAGGCAGTCGTCCGAGGTGACCCACTTGATCTCGACGCGGGCGTTGTTGGCGAAGCCGCCGGCGCGCAGCGCCTCGGTCACCGACAGGTAGGCGTCGGGCAGGTCGATGTACTTGCCGACCAGGGCGACCTTGACGATGTGCTGCGGCTCGTGGACGCGGCGCAGCAGGTCGTCCCAGGTGGTCCAGTCGACGTCGCGGAACGGCAGGTCGAGGCGGCGCACCACGTAGGCGTCCAGGCCCTCGCCGTGCAGCACCTTCGGGATGTCGTAGATCGACTTGGCGTCGATGGCCGCGACCACGGCCTCCTCGTCCACGTCGCACATCAGCGAGATCTTGCGCTTGATGGCCTGCGGGACCTCGCGGTCGGCACGCAGCACGATGGCGTCGGGCTGGATGCCGATGTTGCGCAGCGCGGCGACGGAGTGCTGGGTGGGCTTGGTCTTGAGCTCGCCGGAGGGGCCGATGTACGGCAGCAGCGAGACGTGCACGAAGAAGACGTTGTCCCGGCCGACCTCGTGGCGGACCTGGCGGACGGCCTCCAGGAACGGCAGCGACTCGATGTCGCCGACGGTGCCGCCGACCTCGGTGATGACGACGTCGACGTCCTCGGTCGCCATCCGGCGGATCCGGGACTTGATCTCGTTGGTGATGTGCGGGATGACCTGGACGGTGTCGCCCAGGTACTCGCCGCGGCGCTCCTTGGCGATGACGGTCGAGTACACCTGGCCGGTGGTGACGTTCGCCGAGCCGTGCAGGTTGGTGTCGAGGAACCGCTCGTAGTGGCCGATGTCGAGGTCGGTCTCGGCGCCGTCGTCGGTGACGAAGACCTCGCCGTGCTGGAACGGGTTCATCGTGCCCGGGTCCACGTTGAGGTACGGGTCGAGCTTCTGCATCGTCACGCGCAGGCCGCGCGCCTTGAGCAGCGCGCCCAGGCTGGAGGCGGTGAGGCCCTTGCCGAGCGAGGAGGCGACACCCCCGGTGACGAAGAGGTGCTTGGTCGTCACGGCGCGGCCGGCGGCCGACTTACCGGAATGGGGCTGTGCCAAGAGGGGGCTCCCGTGGGTCGCGGTGTCGAGGGTGACTCCCGGTGGCCGGACCTCCGCTCGTCCGCGCGTCGACGCATCTGCACGCCGGAGCACCGGCGGGGTCGTCGAATCGGCGGATCGGGGGTGGCCCTCAGCTGTGTGCTGCCCACCAGTCCACGGGATACCAGGGTATCAGCGCACCGGACGGGACGCGGTCCGGCCCGGCGCGGCGCGCCCTCCGCGGGCCCTCCGCAGGCTCCGCGCCCGCGGTGGAAGGATCAGCTCCGGATGGCTCGGACGGATCACCGGCGATCACCCGAGGGGACCAGCCGGGCTGGTCAATCCGGTGCGAGTCCGGCGGGGGACCGCCCCTGCGCGTGCCCCCGGGCGTACGGCGGACGTATTCTTCTCGGACGCATCGCCGACACCAGAGCACGCGGAGGGCGAGGGGGTCGGCCGACTCCGTTCGGTCCCCGGTGCGCGATCCGGAAGCCCCCCGTCCCGCCCCGCGCCCGGTCAGAGCCAGGGGCCCACCCGGCCCCGCCGGGCACCCACGAGCCCTCCCGCCACCCCAACGGACCTCGCGAGTGCCCCGGACCACCGGCGGGCGGCCCCGGCCCGCCCGTGCCCGCCGTCGGCGCAGCCACATCGCGAACTGGGAGACCCACGTGGCCGGCCGTATCGAGGACTACGCACTCATCGGGGACATGCAGACCGCCGCCCTGGTCAGCAGGGACGGGGCGGTGGACTGGCTGTGCCTGCCCCGCTTCGACTCGCCGGCCGTCTTCGCCGGCCTGCTGGGCACCGACGAGCACGGCTTCTGGCGGATCGGCCCCGCCGAGGCCGTGGGCGACGCGCCCGCGCCCGAGGAGCACCGCGACCACACCTTCCACGCGGACCACTCCGTCTCCGACACCGGCGACCTGCGCCTCCCGCCGGCCACCGCCTCCGCCCCGGCGCTGCCCGCCGACCGCCGCACCTACCGCGGCGACTCGCTCGTCCTGGAGCAGGAGTGGGACACCCAGGGCGGCACCGTCCGGGTGATCGACTTCATGCCGCCCCGCCACCTGCTCGGCACCCCCGACGTGCCCCAGATGATCCGGATCGTCGAGGGCCTCACCGGCCGGGTCCGGATGCGCTCGGCCGTCCGGATGCGCTTCAGCTACGGCAAGGTCGTGCCCTGGGTGCACCGGGTGGAGCAGCCGGACGGCGGGCACCGCACGGTGGCCGTGGCCGGCCCCGACTCGGTCTGGCTGGACGGCGAGGCCGAGACGTACGGGCGCGACCTGACCACCTACGCCGACTTCACCGTCGACGCGGGCGAGCGGATCGCCTTCGCCCTCACCTGGCAGGCCTCCCACCTGCCGGCGCCGGCCCCGGCCGACGCGGAGGCCGCGCTGGAGGCCACCGAGCGGTTCTGGGCGGAGTGGGTCGGCCACTGCACCCACCAGGGCCCCTACCGGGAGGCCGTGATCCGCTCCCTGATCACCCTCAAGGCGCTCACCTACGCCCCCACCGGCGGCATCGTCGCCGCGCCCACCACCTCGCTGCCCGAGGACATCGGCGGCGAGCGCAACTGGGACTACCGCTACACCTGGCTGCGCGACGCCGCCATCACCCTCTCCTCGCTGATGCGCACCGGCTACCGCGAGGAGGCCCGCGCCTGGCGCGAGTGGCTGCTGCGCGCCGTCGCCGGCGACCCGGAGAACCTGCAGATCATGTACGGCATCGCCGGCGAGCGCGAGCTCACCGAGTCCACCCTGGACTGGCTGCCCGGGTACGAGGGCTCGCTGCCCGTCCGGGTCGGCAACGGCGCCGCCGGGCAGCTGCAGCTCGACGTCTACGGCGAGGTCGTCGAGGCGCTGCACCTCGCCCACATGACCGGACTCGTCCGCAACGACCACGCCCACCAGCTGCAGCTGAAGCTGATCAGCTACCTGGAGAAGCACTGGCGCGAGCCCGACGAGGGCATCTGGGAGGTCCGCGGCCCGCGCCGGCACTTCGTGCACTCCAAGGTGATGGCCTGGGTCGCCGTCGACCGGACGATCCGCCTGCTGGAGGACACCGGCACCGAGGGCCCGCTGGAGCGCTGGAAGGCGCTGCGCGAGGAGATCCACGCGAACGTCTGCGAGAAGGGCTACGACGAGCAGCGCAACACCTTCACCCAGTACTACGGCGGGCAGGAACTCGACGCCTCGCTGCTGCTCATCCCGCAGGTCGGCTTCCTGCCGCCGGACGACAAGCGCGTCATCGGCACCATCGAGGCGATCCAGCGCGAACTGTCCACCGAGGACGGCTTCGTGCTGCGCTACCCCACCCACGACGCGCACGGCGCCAACGTCGACGGGCTGTCCGGCCACGAGGGCGCGTTCCTGGCCTGCTCGTTCTGGCTCGCCGACGACCTGGCCATGATCGGCCGGGTCTCCGAGGCCCGTGAGCTCTTCGACCGGCTGCTGGCGCTGCGCAACGACGTCGGCCTGCTCGCCGAGGAGTGGGACCCGCGGGCCAAACGCCAGGTCGGGAACTTCCCGCAGGCGTTCAGCCACGTTCCGCTGATCGACACCGCCCTGCGGCTCACCGCCTGCGGCGGCGCCTATGGCGCCGGTCAGCAGCACTGAGGCGCCGCCTGACGCGCTGTCGACAAATTGGTGGACGGGCCGTGACCGGCGCCGCAGACTGGCGCCCATGGCATCTCTCGTACGACACATCACCATCGACTGCGCCAACGCCTACGAACTCGGCACCTTCTGGGCCGCCGCGCTGGACGCCTCGCTGCACGAGGACGACCACCCCGGCGACCCCGAGGCGCTGGTCGAGAGCAAGGCCGGCACGCTGCTGTTCGTCACCGTGCCGGACCGCAAGAGCGTGAAGAACCGCGTCCACCTCGACCTGCAGCCGCAGGACCGCACCCGGGACGAGGAGGTCGAGCGGCTGGTCGGCCTCGGCGCCGCCCTGGTCGGCGACCACCGCCGGCCGGACGGCACCGGCTGGGTCACCCTCGCCGACCCCGAGGGCAACGAGTTCTGCGTCGAGCGCAGCGCCGCCGAGCGCGACGCCGGCTGACGGCCGCCCGGCCGTCAGCCGCGCTGCACCAGTTCGTCGTAGGTGGAGAGCACCTGGGCGACCGTGTCGGACTCGTCCGGCCAGGTGAGCTGCTGCTGACGGCCGGCCTCGGCGAGGTCGGCCCGCCGCTGCGGGTCGCCGATCAGCGCCCGGACGGCCCCGGCCAGCGCCGCGGCGTCACCGTACGGGACCAGCACCGCGGCGTCGCCCACCAGCTCGGGCACCCCGCCGACCGCGGTGGACACCACCGGCACGCCCGCCCGCATCGCCTCCTGGACGACCAGCGAGCGGGCCTCCCAACGGCTGGGGACGACCACCGCGTCGGCGGCGGCCAGCAGGTCGGGCACGTCGGTGCGGTGGCCGGGCATCCGCACCGGGAGGCCCTCGGCGGCGACCCGCTCGCGCAGCGCCTGGCCGTCCGGGCCGTCGCCTGCGATCACCACCAGCGGGTCCAGGTCGCCGAGCCGGCCGGCAGCGTCCAGCAGCAGGCCGAAGGACTTCTGCGGCACCAGCCGGCCGATGGCGAGCAGCAGCGGCCGGGCGGGCTCGTCCTTGCCGTCGAACAGCGCGGCCCGGGCGGCCTCCCGGTCGAGCGTCGCGGGCGGCAGCGGCGGGGCCGCGATCGGGCCGAGCCGGGCGTCGGTGGCACCGAGCTCACGGGCCCGGGCGACCAGGTCGGAGGAGGCACCGAGCACCAGGTCGGCGGCGCGCGCCACCCGCCGCTCCATCAGCCGCTGCAGCCGGCGGTCCAGGCCGGTCGCCAGCATCGCGTGGTGCGAGGTGACCACCAGCGGGGTCTCCGGGCGCAGGCCCGGGAAGCGGCCGGCCGTCCGCAGCGCGAGGTCGGAGAGCAGTCCGGCCCGCAGGCCGTGCGCGTGGACGACGTCCGCGCCGGTGAACGCGCGGCGCAGCTCGCCGATCGCGGCGGCGTCGCTGCGGGCGCCCGCGGTCGGCGTGATGTCCACCGGGTGGAACCGCGCGCCGGTGCGGGAGAAGCCGAACCGGGTGTCCGCGCTCTCCGGCGCGCAGACCGTCACGGTCACCCCGTGCGCGACCAACCCCTGGGCGAGCGAACGCACATGGGCGCCGATGCCCCCGGTACCGGCCGACAGGACGAGCACCGCCCGCAGTTGGCCGGGCTCTTCATGGGCCGCTGCGGCGCCCTTGGCGGCGGAATGGTCCACGTCGTCTCGCTCCGACTCGTTCAGGTGACGAGCACCGTCGCCGGACCCCCTGCCCCGGCCCGGGTCGGCCGACGGCTGCCTGCGCCCGCCGGTGGGCGGGGAAGGCGGGTTCCCGCGGACGGTCCTCGGGACTGGAAAGCCATTGTCCAGCCGCCACCATGCCAGGTCGGGCCGGGTCTTGGACAGTCGGCGCCGTGTGCGGGCGCGTCGGGGCCGCTCCCCCGGCCGGAGGAGCGGCCCGGCCGTCAGCGGCCGCGCGGCGCGCGGGCCGCGGCGAGCAGCTCCTCGGCGTGCGCACGGCCGAGTTCGGAGTCCTCCAGGCCGGCGAGCATCCGGGAGAGCTCGCGGACCCGCTCCTCGTCGGTCAGCGCCTTGACGCCGCTTCGGGTGACGGTGCCGTCGTTGGTCTTCTCCACCACCAGGTGCCGGTCGGCGAACGCGGCGACCTGCGGCAGGTGGGTCACCACGACGACCTGCGCGGACTCGGCGAGCTTCGCCAGCCGGCGGCCGATCTCCACCGCCGCCTTGCCGCCGACGCCCGCGTCGACCTCGTCGAACAGGTAGGTCGGCACCGGGTCGGCGCCGGCGAAGACCACCTCGACGGCGAGCATCACCCGGGACAGCTCACCGCCCGAGGCGCCCTTGGCGATCGGCCGCGGCTGCGCACCCGGGTGCGGGGCGAGCAGCACCTCGACCTCGTCCACGCCGTGCGAGCCGTAGGCGACGGTGCGCTCGCCGACCTCCAGGCCGGACGGGTCGTCGACCTGGGTGATCGCGAAGGTCACCCGGGCGTGCGGCATGGCGAGTTCGGCGAGTTCGGCGGAGACGGCGGCCGCGAACCGGTCGGCCGCGGCGTACCGGGCGGCCGACACCTCGGCCGCCAGCTCCGCCAACTCGGCCCGCAGCTCGGTCTCCTGGGCGCCGAGCTCGTCGATCCGCTCGTCGTCGCCGTCGAGTTCGGCGAGCCGCAGCGAGCCGGCCTCGGCCCACTCCAGCACCTCGGCGAGGGTGCCCTCGGCACCGGCGTACTTGCGCAGCAGCTGGCCGAGGACGGCCCGGCGGTCCTCCACCGCGGCGAGCCGCACCGGGTCGGCGTCCAGGTCGTCGGCGTAGCCCGCGAGGTCGCCGGCGACGTCGGCCAGCAGGTAGCCGACCTCGTTCAGCCGGTCGGCGAGGGCGGCGAGCCGCTCGTCGTGGTGGCGGACGGCGTCCAGTGCGCGGCGGGCCTGCGCGACCAGGGTGCCCGCGTCGACCGCGTCCGGGTCGGCCGGGTCGCCGGCCAGGGCGGCGTGCGCCAGCGTCGCGGAGGAGGAGAGCGCGTCGGCGTGGCCGAGCCGCTCCGCCTCGGCGGCGAGCTCCACGTCCTCGCCGGCCACCGGCTCGGCGGCGGCGACCTCCTCCAGGCCGAAGCGCAGCAGGTCCGCCTCCTGGGCGCGCTCGCGCGCCCGGGTGGTCAGCTCCTCCAGCGTGGCCGACACCTCGCGCAGCCGCCGGTACACCTCGCGGTAGCGGGCCAGCGGACCGGCGACGGCCTCGCCCGCGTACCGGTCGAGCGCGCCGCGCTGCCGGGAGGGGCGCAGCAGCCGCTGCTGGTCGGTCTGGCCGTGCACCGCGACGAGGTCCTCGCCGAGCTCGGCCAGCAGGCCCACCGGGACGGCCCGGCCGCCGACGTGGGCGCGCGAGCGGCCCTCGGCGGAGACCGTACGGCTGATGAGCAGTTCGCCGTCGTCCAGCTCGGCCCCGGCCTCCAGGGCGCGGGCCACCACCGGGGAGCCCTCGGGCAGGCTGAGCCGGCCCTCGACCACCGCGCGGTCCGAACCGTTGCGCACCAGGGCCGGGTCGGCCCGGCCGCCGAGCAGCAGGCCGAGGCTGGTCACCACCATGGTCTTGCCCGCACCGGTCTCGCCCGTCACGGCCGTGAATCCCGGTGCCAGTTCGACCACGGCGTCGTCGATCACGCCAAGATCCCGTATCCGCATCTCGTCCAACACGGAGACGACCTTACGAGGTACCACCGTCGATGCGCGACGAGCCCGGCCCCCGCAGCACCAAGTTCATCCCTTCCGGGCCGGTTCCCCCCGTTCCTCCGGACACCCGGCACCGGCCGTCCCCGGCCGGAGCCCGACCGGCCGGTCGGCCGCTCAGGCCGCGGACCCTCCGGGCACGGTGCACCAGCGCAGGAAGAACTGGGCGAGCGGTCCGATGGCCAGCGCGTAGGCGATCGTCCCGACGCCGAAGGTGCCGCCGAGCAGGATGCCGGCGGTGAGCACGGTCAGTTCGATGCCGGTGCGGATCAGCCGCAGCGAGCGGCCGGTGCGCCGGTGCAGGCCGGTCATCAGGCCGTCCCGCGGGCCGGGGCCGAGCCGGGCGCCGATGTAGAGGCCGGTGGCGAGGCCGTTCAGGACGATGCCGGCGGCCAGCAGCGCGATCCGGGCGGGCAGCGCGTGCGGCCCCTCGACCAGCCGCAGGGTGGCGTCCATGGCCGCGCCCAGCACCAGCACGTTGCCGACCGTGCCGACCCCGGGCCGCTGCCGCAGCGGCACCCACAGCAGCAGGACGCAGGCGCCGACCAGCGTCACCCAGGTGCCCACGCTCAGCCCGAAGTGCCGGGCCAGTCCCTGGTGGAGGACGTCCCACGGGTTGCCGCCCAGCGAGGCGCGCAGCATCAGGCCCATGCTCACCCCGTACAGCACCAGCCCGGCCGCGAGCTGGGGCACCCGCCGGCCCAGCCGGGACGGCGGGCGCGGCACGTCGCCGGCGGCGGGCACGGGGGCGTCGGGGGCGGCTGGGGCTGGCGGGGCGGCTGTGTCGGGGACGGTCCCGGCGGTCGGTGGAACGGTCTCGGCGGAGGGCGCGGCGGCCATCGGGTCTCCCTTGCGGTGATGCGCGGACTGGCGCCATCATGGGCGGTCCGCACGACGCCCATCCAGGTCCAATTCGAATCAGGTGGACTGGAAAATTCCGATGTCCGAGTGGCACACCACCATCACCCCGCCCGCCTTCGCCCGGCTATTGCGGACGGCCCGCGCACCCGACGGCGACGGCCGCCGCTCCGCGTACCGCACGCTCGCCGGACAGGTCCGGACGCTGCTCGCCGACGGCCGCCTCCCGGTCGGCACCCGGCTGCCCGCCGAACGCGAACTCGCCGCCGAACTGGCGCTCAGCCGCACCACCGTCGCCACCGCCTACGAGGCCCTGCGCACCGACGGCTACCTGCGCAGCCGCCGCGGCGCCGGCAGCTGGACGGTCCTGCCGGAGGGCACCCGGCCGCCCGCCGACGCCCTGCAGCCCGTCCCGCCGGACCAGCGCGACACCGTCATCGACCTGGGCGTCGCCGCCCTGCCCGCCCCGCAGCCGCACCTCGGCCGGGCCGCCGCCCGCGCCCTGGAGCAGCTGCCCGCGTACGCCGCCGGGCACGGCCACTACCCGACCGGCGTGCCGGTGCTCCGCGAGGCGATCGCCCGCCGCTTCACCGCCCGCGGACTGCCCACCTCCCCCGACCAGATCCTGGTCACCACCGGCGCCATGGGCGCCCTGCAGCTCGCCCGGCGGGCCCTGCTCGGCCGCGGCGACCGGGTCGCCGTCGAGGCGCCCAGCTACGCCCACAGCCTGCAGCTGCTGCGCCGGGCCGGTGCCCGCCTCGTCCCCGTCCCGCTGGCCCGACCGACCGGCCCGCAGCCGCAGTGGGACCTCGCCGCCTGGCGCCGCGCCCTGCGCGACTCCGCGCCGCGGGTGGCGTACGTCGTCCCGGACTTCCACAACCCGACCGGCGCGCTCGTCCCCGAGGAGCAGCGCCGCGCCCTGCTGTCCGCCGCCCGCGCGGTCGGCACCGTGCTGCTCGTCGACGAGACCACCGCCGAACTCGGCTGGGGCGTCGACGACGGCGCCCTGCCCCGGCCCACCGCCGCCCTCGACCGCACCGCCCAGGTGATCACCGTCGGCTCGGCCAGCAAGCTGCTCTGGGGCGGGCTGCGGATCGGCTGGCTGCGCGCCGCGCCGGCCCTGGTACGGCAGTTGGCCGCGGACCGGGTGTTCGGCGACGTCGGCACGCCCGTCCTCGACCAGCTGATCGCCGCCGAGATGATCGCCGAACAGCTCGACGAAGTCCGGGCGCACCAGCTGCAGCGGCTGCGGGCGAGCGCCGACGCCCTCGCCGCGGAGCTGCGGCTGCGGCTCCCCGGCTGGGAGTTCACCCTGCCGCCGGGCGGCCTCGCGCTCTGGCTGGCCACCGCCGGCACCTCGGGGACGGCGCTCGCCCGGGCGGGCGAGCGGATCGGCGTCCGGCTCGCGGCCGGCGCCCGGTTCGGGGTGGACGGCGCGTTCGAGGACTACCTGCGGATCCCCCTGACCGTGCCGCCCGCCGCCGTACCGGCAGCGGTGGAACGGCTGGCCGAGGCCCCCGCCCGGGCCGCCCGCGGCGGCGGCCGCGCCCCGGCCGGCGGCGATCCCCAGCCGCTCGCGGTCTGACCTGACGTCACCCGGCCTTCCGGCCGACCGGTCGTCACCGACCGGTCGGCCGAGGGGGATCGCCTGCGGGCCCTACGGACGGTCAGTGGTGGTTGCCCGCCCGGCCGCGCCAACCCGTCACCGGCAGCGCGAACTTCGCCACCAGCCGGTCGGTGAACGGCGCCCGGTGCAGCCGGGCCAGCCGCACCGGCGTCTTGCCGCGGCGCACCTCCACCCGCGCCCCGGCCGGGAGTTCGACCGAGCGGCGGCCGTCCAGCCAGAGCACCCCGTGCGGGGTCTTCTGCTGCACCTCCACCGCCAGCACCGACTCAGGCGAGGTCACCAGCGGCCGGGCGAACAGCGCGTGCGCGCTGATCGGCACCATCAGCAGCGCCTCCACCTCCGGCCAGACCACCGGCCCGCCGCCCGAGAACGCGTAGGCCGTCGACCCGGTCGGCGTCGCACAGACCACCCCGTCGCAGCCGAAGTTGGACACCGGCCGGCCGTCGACCTCGGTGACCACCTCCAGCATCCGCTCCCGGGCCGCCTTCTCGATCGACGCCTCGTTCAGCGCCCAGTCCTCGTGGATCACGTCACCGTTGGTGCGCACCAGGACGTCGATCGTCATCCGCTCCTCGACCTCGTAGTCGGCGTCGACCACCCGCTCGACCACGACCGCGAGGTCGTCCCGCTCGGCCTCCGCGAGGAAGCCCACCCGCCCCAGGTTGATCCCGAGCATCGGCAGCCCCGACTCGCGGGCGAGCTCCGCCCCCCGCAGCAGCGTGCCGTCGCCGCCCGCGACGAGGATCAGCTCGCAGCCGTCCGCCGCCCCGTGCCCGCCCGGCACCCGCTCGACCCCCTCCGGCAGGTCGAGACCGACCGCCTCGGACGCCAGCAGCCGGATTCTGATCCCCGCCTTCAGCAGGCCGTGCACCAGCCCTTCCACGCTGCGCAGCGCCGCCTCGCGGCCGGTGTGCGCGATCAGGAAGACCGTACGTTCATCGCTCATGCCCGCTGCCCTCTCCCTAACGTCTGCAGGATCGTCGTCGACCCGCACGGCCTCCACCGCGCTGCGGCGGGGGCAGGACGTCCGTCGAGCACCCTACCGGGGGCCCTCCGCGACGGCCCGGTCCGCCTCGGCCGGGTCCAGCTGCGGCGCGTCCCGACGCAACCACAGGAAGTACTCGACGTTGCCGGACGGCCCGGGCAGCGGGCTGGCCGTGACCGCCCGCACTCCCAGGCCGAGCTGCCAGGCCTCTCCTGCTACCTGACGGATCGTCTCGGCCCGGAGTTCCGGGCTGCGCACGACACCGCCGCTGCCGAGCCTTTCCTTGCCGATCTCGAACTGTGGCTTGACCATCAGCACCAGGTCTGCATCCGGCGCGCTGCAGCCCGCCAGCGCCGGCAGCACCAGACCGAGGGAGATGAACGACAGGTCGCCCACCACCAGGTCGACCGGCGTCCCGCCGATCCCCTCCACGGTCAGCTCCCGCACGTTGGTGCGGTCCATCACGGTCACCCGCTCGTCGCTCTGCAGCGACCAGGCCAGCTGCCCGTAGCCGACGTCGACCGCCAGCACGTGCGCCGCCCCGGCCCGCAGCAACACGTCGGTGAAGCCGCCGGTCGACGCACCGGCGTCCAGCGCCCGCCGCCCCTCGACCACCAGGCCCTGCGGCACGAACGCGGCGAACGCCCCCGCCAGCTTGTGGCCGCCGCGCGACACGTAGTCCGGGTCGCTGTCGTCCTTCGCCACCACGACCGCCGCCGAGGTCTCCACCTGGGTCGCCGGCTTGGTCGCCGTCGTCCCGCCGACCGTCACCCGGCCCGCCGCGATCAGTTCGCTCGCGTGCTCCCGCGAACGGGCCAGCTTGCGGCGCACCAGCTCCGCGTCGAGTCGGCGTCGTGCCACTGCCACTGCTGTTCCATCTCCTACGTGCCCCTCCGGCCGGCACGGCCGGGGCGGGCGGTCACTCGTCGTCGAGGGCGGCCAGGATGTCGGTCAACCGCTGGTGAACATCTTCGTACACCGCGGGGTGCGCCTCGGTCTCCGCCCCGTCCAACGCCTCCAGCCGGTCCAGCGATTCGTCCACGGCCGGGTGACCGGTGCGGGCGGACTCAGGCACCGCCGTCCTCCTTCGGGGCCCGGCGGGTCACCGTCTTCTTGACGACCGTCTTCTTCACCGCCGCCTTCTTCACGGCGGCCGGCTGCGCGGTCGTGCGCTTCGCCGTCGCCTTGCGGGTGGTCGTCTTCTTCGTGGTCGTCTTCTTCGCGGCGGTCTTGTCGGCCGCGGTCTTCTTCGCGGCGGCCGGCCGGGCGGAGGACTTCTTCGCCGGCGTGCGCTTCGCGGGCGCCTTCTTCGCGGCGGGCTCCCCGTTCGCGGCAGCGTTCCCGGTCTCCGCGGCGTTCCCGGTCTCCGCGGCGTTCCCGTCCCGCTCCGGCGCGGCCTCGGCCGGCACCGCACCGTCGGAGCGAACGGGCTCCGGCCGCGGTTCGGCGACCGCCGGCTCGGGCTCGCCGTCGTCCCAGCCGGCGTCGAACAGGCCGTCCGCCCGGTTCGAGGGCTTCCCGGCCGTACGCGGCGCCGGTGCCACGTCCTCGTCCTCGTCCTCGTCGACCGCGCGGAGCTTGCCCTCCAGGTAGCTCAGCACGACGCCGACCTTCACCATCTGGTCGCCGACCCGCTCGAACACCCGCTCCACCTCGCCGCGGGCCACCCCGACGGCGAGGTCGACACCGGCCCGGCCGACCGTCACCGCCTCGGTCGCCAATATCTGCAGCGACCGCACCGAGGACGGCATCTGCTCGGTCACCCGCTTCTCCACCGCGGCGACGTCCACGCCGCTGCGCTCCAGCAGGTCGGACGCCGCCCCCACCACCCGGCGGCCCGCCTCCTCCGCGATCCCCGTCGCGACCACCACCACGCCCCGCACCGCATCACGCAGCATCCGAACGCCTCCTCCGCTTGCCCGGGTCCGCTCCGACGCTACCCCGTACCGCCCCCGCACCGCTGCACCGCACGACCGGCCGGGTTCCCCCGCTGGGTTAGCGTGGGGGCGATCGGACGGCCGCCCGGCCCTCCGACCGCGGTCGACGGGAGCAGGACGGCGATGGCCACCATCGAGGAGTGCCGCGCGGCACTGGAACAGCTCAGCCGCAACCTGGCCGGCTCCGAGGGCGACGTCCGCAAGGCGGCCGCCATGGACCGCTCGCTGACCTGCCACATCACCGACCTCAACCTGACCTTCTCCGGCCGCCTGCGCGACGGGCGGATCGCGGACGTGACCGAGGCCCCTGGCAAGCCCGCCGCCAAGGCCGACATCCGGCTCGCGATGTCCGGCGACGACCTGGTCGCCCTCGTCGGCGGCCGGCTCAACTTCGCCTCCGCCTGGGCCGCCGGCCGCGTCCGCCTGGAGGCCGGCTTCCGCGACCTGCTGCGGCTGCGCACCCTGCTCTGACCACCGGGGCGGCCACGGCTCAGAAGCCGAGCTCGGCCAGCGCCTTCCGTCCGTCGGCGGGGGCGCCGTCCGCGTCCAGCGCCGTCCAGGCCGCCGCGCAGAGCGCCCGCAGGCCGTCCCAGCGGTCGCCGGAGCCGCCGAGCACCAGTACGCCGTCCGCCGCCCGCGCCGTCCAGCCGCCGCAGGCGTACCCGCCGTCGGCCGCGGAGACCTCCGGCTGGGGGACCAGCAGACCGCGCAGATCGGCGGCCAGGTACGTCGGCCGGTGCTCGGCCGGTGCGGCGAGCAGCTGGGCGGGCGTGGCGATGCCGGTGAACACCAGCAGGCTGTCGACGCCGCCGTTGAAGGCGCCCTCGATGTCGGTGTCCAGCCGGTCGCCGACCACCAGCGGCCGCTTCGCACCCGTGCGGATCACCGTCTCGCGGTGCATCGGCGGCAGCGGCTTGCCCGCCACCTCCGGCTCCTCGCCGGTCGCCGCCCGGACGGCCGCGACCAGCATCCCGTTCCCCGGCGCGATGCCGCGCCCGGTCGGCACCGTGAGGTCGGTGTTGGAGGCGATCCACGGCAGCCCCGCGGCGACCGCGTACGAAGCCTCCGCGAGGTCCTTCCAGCCCAGCGACGGGTCGAAGCCCTGCACCACCGCGACCGGCTGCTCGTCCATCGACCGGACGGCGACCAGGCCGTGCTCGGCCAGCGCCTCGACCAGTCCGGCGCCGCCGCACACCAGCACCTTCGAGCCGACCGGCACCTTCGCCGCGACCAGCCGGGCCGCCGCCTGCGCCGAGTTGATCACGTCCGCGGCCTCGGCCGGCACACCGAGCTCGGTGAGGTGCTCGGCGACCACCCGCGGCGGCCGCGAGGCGTTGTTGGTGACGTAGGCCAGCCGCATCCCGGCGTCCCGGGCCTGCGCCAGCGACTCCACGGCGTGCTCGATCGCGTGCGGCCCCGCGTAGACGACGCCGTCCAGGTCCAGCAGCGCGGTGTCGTACGCCTCGGTGAGCGGCCGCGCGGACCCCTCCGGAGCGGTCCGCCCCCGGCTCTCCCCCGTGGTCGTCGCTGCAGTGGCCCGGCTGGTCGCGGTGTCCGTCATCGGCTGCTCGTCCTCGTTCCGTCGTCGTGCATCGTCGTGCGTCGTCGTGCGTCGTACATGGGATGCCGTGCGTCGTGCGTCGTCGCTCGGGCCGCGGCGCCGTTGCCGCTTCTCACTCCGCGCCGTCGGGCTCCTCCGGCGGCGCCAGACGGCCCGGCGCCCCCGGCAGCAGCGGCCCGAAGGCCCCGGCCCGCGCGGCGAGCGTCGCCCGGGTCTGCCTCAGCGCAGCCCGGTAGTGGGCGTTCTCCGGCCGCATGGCCACCGCCAGCGCCAGGTGCTCGGCGGACGACTCGAAGTCGCCCAGCCGGGCCGCCGCCACGCCCCACCCGAACTGAGCGTAGTCGTCGGACGGATCGGCCAGCGCAACGGCCCGGAAGCTCTCCAGCGCCGCCGCGTACGAGCCGGTGTCGAACTGGGCGCGGGCCAGTGCCTCCCGGATCGACCGGGAGTCGGGCTCCGCCTCCGCCGCGCGCGCCAGCAACTGCACGGCCGCCGCCGGGTGCCGCTGGTCCAGCAGTTGCACCCCGCGCCGGAACCAGTCGTACACGTCGCCCTCCGGCGCACCCGTGCCCTCGCTGCCGCCCACCCGCTCCGAGCCTCCGCCCATGCCGTCCCTCGCTCCCGGTCCCGGCCCGCCCCGTCACCGGTGCCTGGCCTCTCCACCGATCTGGCAACACTCCCCACCCGGTGAACATGCCCCGTTCCGCACCCGTGATCACGTCCCCCGCGTGCCCCGCGGCCCGTGCACTGATACCGATACGGAGGGACGCCGCCGCTCCTGCTGCGATCCTGTACGTGAACACCGGCCCCCCGATCGGAGGCAGGGGTTTCCACGCGAGGAGATTCGATGAGTGCACCCAGTGCGGACAGCGGAGCTGCGGCTCCGGCGGGCGGCCCCGGCGACCCCGGACACGTCGCGACCGCAGGGCTGTCCCTGTCCCCCTTCCGCGGCCTGCGGTACGTCCCCGACCGGGTCGGTACCCTCGCCGCGGTCACGTCGCCGCCGTACGACGTGGTCGACCCCGGCCGCCGGCAGGACCTGGAGACCGCGGACCCGCACAACGTGGTCCGGCTGATCCTCCCTCGCCCCGAACCGGAGGACGCCGGGGACCGCCCGGACCGCGACACCCGCTACCGGCACGCCGCCCGGCTGCTCTCCGAGTGGCAGCAGCAGGGCGTGCTCGCCCCCGACCCGGCACCGGCGCTGTACGTCTACGAGCAGCGCACCCACGAGGCCGGCGGAGGCACCCTGCAGCGCGGCCTGATCGGTGCCCTCGCCGTCAGCGGCCGCGAGGCCGGCGTCGTGCTGCCGCACGAGGACGTCATGCCGCGGCCGGTCGCCGACCGGGTCGGCCTGATGCGCACCACCCGCGCCAACCTGGAACCGCTGCTGCTCACCTACCGCGGCAACGGCGGCGCCGCCGGTGTGATCGAGCGCGCGGCCCGCCGCGAACCGCTGCTCGCCACCACGACCAGCGACGGCACCGACCACCGGCTCTGGGCGGTCACCGACCCCGCCGACCTCGCCGAGGTCACCCGCGACCTCGCCACCTGTCGGGCCCTGATCGCCGACGGCCACCACCGCTGGGAGATGTACCTGCGGCTCCAGCGCGAGCACCGGCACCTGCCGCGCAGCCCCTGGGACCGCGGCATGGTGCTGCTCGTGGACACCGCCCGCTACCCGCTCAACGTGCGGGCGATCCACCGCGTCCTCTACCGTCTGCCGGTCTCCGCCGCGGTCGCCGCGCTCGCCCCGCACTGGCAGGTCAAGGAGGTGCCCGGACCGCTGGACACGGCCCTGCAGGCCCTCGCCGAGGCCAAGGAGCACGGCGGCAACGCCTTCCTGCTGACCGGCGGGGACGGGGTGTACCGGCTGGTCGGCGAACCGGACGAGGAGCGGATCGCCGCGACCGTCCGCACCGACCGGCCCGAGGAGTGGCGCCGGCTCGACGCCACCGTCCTGCACGAGACGCTGCTGGACCACACCTGGCAGGTCCCGGACGCCCCCGACCACATCGGCTACCTGCACACCGCACGCGCCGCCGAGCAGGAGGCCGCCCGCAGCGGCGGCACCGCCGTCCTGCTCCACCCGGTCCAGGAGCGGGTCGTCCGGCGGCTGGCCGAGCAGGGCGTCACCATGCCCCGCAAGTCGACCTCCTTCGGCCCCAAGCCGGCGACCGGACTGGTCCTGCGCTCGCTCGCCCTCGGCTGACACCGACCGCACGGCACGCGGCGCACGCCGCACGGCACACAACGACGGAGGGCCCCACCGCGGCTGCGGTGGGGCCCTCCGTCACTCCGGTCCCGGGGGACGCCGGATCAGTCGCGCTGCTGCGCGTCCTCGCCGCCGTCCTTCGCCTCGGGCGCCCCGTCCTCGTCGTCCTCGTCGATCTCGAGGTCGTCCTCGTCGTAGTACTCCTCGACGTCTTCCTCGTCCTCGTAGATGACGCGGTCGTCGCCGATCTCGTCGTGCGCGATCCTGCGGGCGGGGGCCTCGGCCTGCTCGGCCTCCTCCTCCGCCTCGTCCTCGGCCAGCGCGTCGACGAACTCCAGGCCGTCGATCTCGGCCAGCCGCTCCGAGGCGTTGGTGGAGCCGTCGGTGTCGGCCTCGGCGGCCTTCGCGAACCAGTCGCGGGCCTCCTCGCCGCGCCCGGCGGCGATCAGCGCCTCCGCGTAGGCGTACCGCAGACGGGCGGTCCACGGCTGGACGGAGCTGGACGCGAGCTCGGGGCTCTGCAGCGTCACCACGGCGGCGTCGAACTGCTCCATGTCACTACGGGCACCCGCGGCGACCAGGCGCATCTCGACCTGGCCGGCCTTGTCCAGCTGCTTCACCTCGGGCTCGCCGGCCATCGCCAGCGCGCGCTCCGGGCGGCCCAGACCGCGCTCGCAGTCCGCCATCACCGGCCACAGGTCGGCACGGCCGGTCATCCGGCGGGCGGCGCGGAACTCGGTCAGCGCCTCCGAGTAACGCTGCGTCATGTAGGAGGCGAAACCGGCCGCCTCACGGACGCTCGCGACGCGCGAGGCCAGCCGCAGCGCGACGCGGGAGTACTTGTAGGCCTCCTCCGGCTCGCTGTCAAGCAGGCGGGCGACCATCACCAGGTTGCGCGCGACGTCGTCGGCCAGGGTCTTCGGCAGGCTCTTCAGGTCCTGGCGCACATCGGCGTCGATCTCGAACCCGGTGACGTCCTCCGGGATCGGCAGCCGCTGGACGGGCTCCTGCGAGCCACGGCGGTCGTCGTAGTCCCGACGGTCGTCACGGCGGCCCTCGAAGCGCCCGCCCCGGTCACCACGGTCACCGTACGGCCGGCTGCCACCGCGGCCACCCCGGTCGCGGTCGTCACGGCCTCGGTAGCCACCGCCACCGGACGGACGGTCACCGTACGACGGACGGTCGTCACGACGCGGACGGTCACCGTAGGACGGACGGTCGTCACGACGGAACTCACCACGCGGGCGGTCGCCGTAGGAGGGGCGGTCGTCGCGGCGGGGACGGTCACCGTAGGACGGACGGTCGTCACGACGGAACTCACCGCGCGGGCGGTCGTCACGACGCTCACGGTCCCCGTACGAGGGACGGTCATCGCGGCGGGGACGGTCACCGTACGAGGGGCGATCGTCGCGCCCGCGGTAGCCACCGCCAGCGCCACCGCCGGCAGGACGGTCGTCACGGCCACGGTAGCCACCGCCGCCACCGGACGGACGGTCCCCGTACGAGGGACGGTCATCGCGACGCGGACGGTCACCGTAGGACGGACGGTCGTCACGACGGGGACGGTCACCGTAGGACGGACGGTCGTCACGACGGAACTCACCGCGCGGGCGGTCGTCACGACGCTCACGGTCCCCGTACGAGGGACGGTCATCGCGGCGGGGACGGTCACCGTAGGACGGACGGTCGTCGCGCCCGCGGTAGCCACCGCCAGCGCCACCGCCGGCAGGACGGTCGTCACGGCCACGGTAGCCACCGCCACCGCCGCCACCGGACGGACGGTCCCCGTACGAGGGACGGTCATCGCGACGC